>JAYVAS010000806.1:0-14066 GCA_043750895.1 Pseudomonadota bacterium | reverse complement strand
TGGGGCACGGTGGAGGTCGCCACCCGGAAGTCTTCCCAGGTGAGCAGGTAGCGGAGCAGCTTCTCGGAGACGCCCACCCGGCGCCCGTTCGTGCGCGCGTCGAGGATGGTCCGCAGCGCCTTCCGGAGCTGATCGTTGGTGGGCGCGAGGGCGGCAGCCGAGGCGGGCGCGATGGCCCGGTCCTGGATCAGCGGCTGGAAGGCGGCGGTGAAGCCGAGGCGATCGGCCTCGTCGAGGATCCAGTCGATCTCGCCGAGGTTGTGGCGGGTGAGGGTGGTGGTGGTCCACCGATCCACATCGTCCTCGGCGGCGGCTTCGAGCGCCCGCATCGCCTTCTTCCAGCCCCCCGGCTCCCGAATGCGGTCGTGGGCGGCTTCCCGGCCGTCGAGACCGATCATCACGCGACCCAGGGTGCCCAGCAACTTCCGGCGTTCGGGGTACCGATAGCCGTTGGTCTCCAGCGTGGTCCACATGCCGTGCGAGGAACAACGGTCCACGAGGGCGCCGATGTCGTCACGCAGGAGCGGCTCGCCCCCGGTGAAGCCGACCCGGATGGTGCCGACCCGCGCCAGGGAGTCGATGATCTGCATCCAGCCGGCGGTGTCGAGCTCGGCGCGGGGCACCATGGGGAGGTTGCAGTCGTGGCAGAGCGCGTCACATCGGTGGGTGAGGGTGATCGTCACCGCGAGCGGGATCCGGTGCCCGGTCAGGCGGTACCTCGCGGCGGCGAGGCCGCTCCGCACCAGCGCGGGCCCCAGGATGCCCATCAGGCGCCCAACTGGAGGCAGGCCGAGCGGACCGCCTCGGCGAGGTGGGCGTCGTCCCGCGCGTCCATGCGCGGGTGCACCGGAAGGTGGAGCTGTTCGGCCTTGACCCGGGCGGCGTTGGGGCAGGGGCGCCGGAACGCGGGGAACAGCGGGTGGTCGGAGCAGTCGTTCATGTACCCGGTGGTGGTGTCCACGCCGCGCTTGCGGAGCGCCGCCATCAGCGCGTCGCGCTGCGGGTGGTGGACCACGAAGCTCATGTAGATGGGCTCGGCGCCGTCGGGGTAGGTCGGGGTGGTGAGCCCCTTGACGTGGGCAAGCTGCTCGTCCAGGAAGCGGCCGTTGCGGATCCGGGCGCCGTTGAGTGCCTCGATCCGGGCGAGCTGCCGTTGCCCGACCGCCGCCTGCACCGCGCGGGGTCGGTTGCTGTAGAAGCTCTTGGGGATCTCCGGGTAGAGCACCTCGGGCTCGCCGAAGGGCTCGTGGATGGGGTCCTTCCCGAAGCGGTTTCCGAGCACGATCGCCGGATGGAGGGTGAAGGGGTACACGAAGGGGTGGGTGGCGATGGCCATGGCGACACCGGTGAGCGCCTCCTTGACCGCCTTGTCGAACTTCGCGGGGGTGCCCCGGTCGATCTCGGCGCGGCAGTAGGCGGCCACGGCGTCGTCGTCGGTGGTGATCATCGCCCCGGACAGCGTGGTGATGTTCTTGGTCAGGCCGAAGGTGTAGTAGGCGGCGTCGCCCAGGTGGCCGACCCGCGTGCCCCGGTAGCGGGCGCCGGTGGACTGGGCGCAGTCCTCGATCACCTTGATGCCGTGCTTGCGGGCGATGGCGTTGATGGCGTCCATGTCGCAGGGGGTGCCGTACAGGTGCGTGGGCACCACCGCCTTCGTGCGCGGGGTGATGGCCGCCTCGAAGGCCGCCGGGTCGAGCACGTGGCTGCGCAGGCCCACGTCGGCGAAGACCGGGTGTACCCCCGCGGTGATGGCGATCGACGGGATGGCGAAGTAGGTCAGGCCGGGGATGATGACCTCGTCGCCCGCCTCGATCCCCATGGCCTTGAGGAGCAGGTAGAACGAGAACCGCGCGCTCGGGGTCATCACCGCGTGCTTCGACCCGACGTAGCGCGCGAAGTTCCCCTCGAAGGCGGCGACCTCGGGCGCATCGGGGGGTGGGTGGAGCACCATCCGAGCGGAGACGAGCGCCTCCCGCGCCGAGAAGCTCGGACTGAAGCGGGGGATACGACCCAGGTACATGTCGACGCGATCCTGCTTGCAACGTAGAGGGTGAAGCCCGCGTGTACAAGCTACAGTGAGGGTTCGGGCGCCCGCCCGTAGCGCGGCGCACATGCGCGCGGAGCTTCGATGTCTCTCCTGGTCCTTTCGCTGCTTGGTGCCTGCACCGACAAGGTGGTCGAGGAAGACCTGCCGGACGACTCCGACTACCCGGCCTCCGCCCTGGTTCTGGTGATGGACGGGGTGCGGGTGGAGGAGTTCACCTCGTCGTTCGCGAGCGACCTGACGGGCCTGTCGGGCCAGGACTACGCGCGGAAGATGTGGGAGGACGTGATCCCGCAGGGGGCGCTGGTCCGGGCCGCCATCAACCCCGGCATCACCATCACCGCCCCCGGCCACCTCGAGATGCTGACGGGCCGGGTCGACGCCTTCGCCAACTACGGCGTGGACGAAGCGGGGGTGGGCCAGTACCGACCCGAGCTGCCGACCCTCTTCGAGGAGACGCGCAGCCAGTTGGGCCTCGACGCGTCGCAGGTGGTCCTCCTGGCGAACACCGAGCTGCTCCAGCCGGTGACCTCCTCGCTCTACCCGGGCCTGGGCGAGGCCTTCGGGGCGACCTACCAGGAGGTCTTCGACCCCGACAAGCCGGACGCGCCGGTCAACGACGACGGGCCGGTGGTCGACGCGCTCAAGGCCCTGATCCGCGACGATCACCCGCGCCTCACCATGGTGAACCTCCACGACGTCGACCGGGCCGGGCACTACGGCGGGGACGACGCCTACGTGGGCGACGTCGCCAAGCTCGACGACCGCCTCTCCGAGTTCTGGCGCTGGTTGGCGGACCACGAGCCCGGCTACCAGCGCAACCTGATGATCTTCCTCACCGCGGATCACGGCCGCCACCGCCACGAAGACGACCAGGGCTGGCGGAACCACGGGGACGACTGCAGCGGCTGCCGCGAGGTGCCGCTGGTCATGTTCGGACCGGGCGTCCACGCCGGGGAGGAGCTCGCGGGCAGCTACACCCTGTGGGACTACGGGCCCACCCTCGCCGCCCACCTTGGCGTCACCCTCCCCTTTGCCTCCGGGCTCCCCCTCTCGCCCGCCTACGACACCGTGGACGCCCCCTCCCGCACCGGGGACACCCGCCTCATCGCCACCGGGGACCACACGATGGTCACCCGGTACCTGGACAGCTACGAGGCCCGCAGCGAGGTCATCGTCGACGGGCAGGTGCTCTCGTCCGAGGGGGCCTTCGCCGCCGAGTCGGCCGCGCTCGTGGACACCCCCGACGGCCTCGTGGCCTGCTTCCGCGAGCTCACGCTCACGCCGGGAGAGCTCTACTGGCCCTGGGTGCCGCGGTGCCTGGTCGACGTCGACGGGAGCTGGGTCGACATGAGCTTCCCTCTGACCGAGGTGGGCACCAACTGGGCCCCGGCCTTCGCCGTCACCCCCTCCGGGATCTTCGTCGCCTGGAACCACAACCCCGACGGGATCGGGGAGCTCGGGGCCAACAACGACGTGGGCATCCACGTCCAGCGGTACCTGCGGGGCAAGTGGGCCGGCACGACGATCCACAACGACTACTTCCCGGTCGAGCCGTCGATCGTCTCGGTGGACGGTGGCATCGTCATCGCCTACGGCACCAACGACGCGGGCGAGGTGTCGCGGAACACCCGCCACATCCGGGTCCTCCGCTACGACAGCAACGCGCTCGGCGAGCTCGAGCTGCTGGCGGAGAACGACCTCAACCTCAGCGGCGCGCTGGGGGACGACCCGCGCTTCGAGCGGGCGCGCCTGGCGTCGTTGGCGGATGCCAGCCTCGCGATCGCGTTCACGGCCGTCGGCCCCGATGGCCGCGACGTGTTCGTGAGTCGGAGCACCGACGACGGCTTGACCTGGAGCGCGCCGGAGGCGGTCGGGTCGGCGAACCCGGTGTTTGCCCACCTCGCCCCGCAGTGGGACGGCTCAGCGGTGGTCTGGGCCGCGCAGGGCGCCGATGGCCTCGCCGAGATCTGCCGCCTCGCCCTCAAGGGGACCACCACCTGCTACCCCACCGAGTCGACCCGGCTCGACAGCTACGGTGTCGTCGACGGGGGGGCGTGGGTGTCCATCGACGTCGGCTCGGGCGAATGGGAGGCGGATTCGGTGGTGTTTCGGTAGGATCGGTGACGGCCCCGCGCGCGGGGCGGGGTCCGGACGTTGGCCACGCCGCGGCGGTTGCGCTAGACGGAGCCAAATGGCCGTCCTCGGTATCCTCACTGTCCCGAACCCGATCCTCACCAAGAAGTGCCGGGCGGTCGGTCCCGACGAGTTCGGGGAAGATCTGCGTCGGTTTCTGTCCGACCTCGCCGAGACGATGTTCGCGGCTCCGGGCGTGGGCCTGGCTGCCCCGCAGGTCGGGGATCTCCGGCGGATGATCGTCATCGATCCTGGGAACTCCACCAAGGAGCAGGACGACGACGGTCGACCCACCAACCCGCGCTTCAAGGCGATGGTCAACCCGATCATCCTCGAGGCGTCGGCGGACAAGATCGTGTGGGAAGAAGGGTGCCTGTCGGTGCCCGACTTCAACGAGGACCTGGCGCGGCCCCGCCGCGTGCACGTGCGCTGGCTGGACGAGTTCGGTCGCCCGCAACAGGAGTGGTTCGAGGGCTACGACTCCATCGTGGTTCAGCACGAGATGGATCACCTCGACGGCACCGTGATCCTCGACCGGGTGTCCCGGTTGAAGAAGGTGCGCTACCTCCAACGCCGCTCGAAGGCGAAGGTCAGCCGCGAGGCTGACTACTAGGGGGTCGCCGGTGCGTGTGGTGTTCATGGGGACGCCCCCCTTCGCCGTCGCCACCCTGGACGCGCTGGTGGCCGCCGGGCATACCGTATGCGCGGTCGTCGCCCAGCCGGACCGTCCGTCGGGGCGCGGGCAGCAGCTCGTGTCGCCGGCGACGGTGATGCGGGCGCGCGCGCTCGGGATCCCCACGCTCCAGCCCATCAAGGTCAAGTCGGGGGAGTTCCCCGAGGCGTTCGAGGCGCTCGGCGCCGACGTCGCGGTGGTGGTCGCCTACGGGCGCATCCTCACCCCGCGGCTGCTCGCCGCGCCGCGGGAGGGCTGCATCAACGTCCACGCCTCCCTGCTGCCGCGGTGGCGCGGCGCGGCGCCGATCCAGTGGTCCATCCTCGGCGGGGACCCCGTCACCGGGGTCACCACCATGAACATGGCCGAGGGGCTGGACACCGGCGACATGCTGCTGCGCGCCGAGACGTCCATCGGCCCGGAGGAGACGGCTCCGGAGCTGCACGACCGCCTCATGGTGCTCGGGGCGTCGCTGTTGGTCCGCACCCTGGCCGAACGACCGGCGCCGGTGCCGCAGGACCATGCGCTGGCGACCTACGCCCCGATGCTCACGCGGGAGCAGGGGGCGGTGACGTGGGGACGCCCGGCGGGCGAGGTGCATCGCCAGGTGCGGGGTCTGGCGGGCTGGCCGGGGACGTACGCCCGCTTTCGCGGCGAGGTGTTCAAGATCGTCCGGGCCCGACGGGTGGCGGGCAGCGGGGCTCCGGGCGAGGTGCTCGCCGGCGCGGTCGTGGCCTGCGGGGAGGGGGCCTTGGAGCTGCTGGAGGTGCAGCTTCCGGGGAAGAAGGCGGTGCGGGGGCTCGACTGGGTCAACGGGAGCCGGGTGGCACGTGGGGAGCGGCTCGGCGACGGGTGACGGGTCGCCCTAGCGGCGGATCAGGATCTCCGGCACGCCGAGGCGTATCTGCCCGGTGTCGGGGCGGCGCTGGATGACCTCCGCGGCGTCAAGCACGCCCGACTCGCCGAACTGGCGCCGCGCGCGGAAGATGTGGACCTGGAGCTTGTTGAAAGACGTGGCGAGCATCTTGAGCAGGTCGTCCTGGTAGACCCAGCCCTCCTCGGCGGCCGAGCAGCCTTCGGCGCGGTCCTCCAGGCGCGCTCGCGCGAGGGTGAGCAGGAGCTGGTGGTGGGAGCGGCTGCCCAGCTCGGAGCGGAGCCCGCCCGCGCGCATCATCAGCTCGATGTGCTCTTCGTCCTGGGAGACCGTGAACTCGACCGCCAGCTTGGCGACCTCGGGGCGCATTTCGACGGCCTCGACCGTCCCCGACACGCCCCCGGCCAGGTCGAGGCGGTAGGCACGACCCCCCACCTCGACGGTGGCCAGGTCGGCGACGACGACGACGGTGCCGTCCTGATCGGCGACCCAGGCGCCGGCTGCGTTCCGGTAGACCGTGAGCAGGGGCGCGTCGGCGTCGGGGAGGGCGATGAACTGGTCGAGCAGGCTGACGGCCTCGCCGCCGTCGAGCGGGACGGCTTGGATGCGGGGGGGGCTGGCGTCCACCAGCCGCCACCGGTGCGCGGCGCCGCCGAACGCCATCCCGGCCCCCTCGGGCAGGGGCACGCTCTCTCCCGGCCCCATCCGTCGGCCGTCCACCCAGGTGCCGTTTCGGCTGCCCAGGTCGCGCAGCTCCCAGTGCACGCCCGTCCATCGGAGCAGCGCGTGCGCCCCCGAGACCTCGGCCCCGGCCAGGACCAGATCACAGTCGGGCGCTCGGCCCACCCGATGGTGGGCGCGAAGGGAGACGGGGGCGGACCCGGTGAGGTTCTCGAGGAGAGCCATGGGAGCGCCAGCTTACCAGGGAACGCGGGGGGTGGAGAGAAGGGGGCTACCGGCGACGGGCTGGTTCGCCCGATCGCCGAGTACTGAGTCTAAGCTAAGCCCATGATCCTCCTCCTCCTGGCGTTCCTCTCGGGTTGTACCGGCGACGGCAAGGACTCGGCGACCGTGACCACCGACACGGACGCCGACACCGATGCCGACACCGACAGCGATGCGGACGGCGACGCCGACACCGACACCGACACCGACACCGACACCGACACCGACGCGGACGGCGATACCGACGCGGACACCGACACCGACACCGATCCCTGCACCGGGACCGTGGCGCTCGGCGTGGAGGCGGTGTCGCTGGACCTGGTCTCCTACGCCGACCCGCACACCCTCTCCGTCACGGCGGGCGGGGCCGGGGAGATCGCCGTGGACGACCGCGCGTTCGCGATGGGGTGTTGTCCCACGCCGACGGTGCGGGCCGACGCCAGCTGCGCCGACCACACCATCGCCCCCGTCTACACCCTCGAGAACGACGTGTGCGACTGTGTCGGCGGGCTCCGTCTGACGTACACTTTGACGGGCGTGCCGGCGGGAAGCTGGGACGTCACCTCCTACGGGCTGACCGCCACGGTGACCGTCGGGGCGCGGTGACCGAGCGGGCGGGGACCGGGCGTCGAGGCGGCGGCGAAGACGCTGTCGCGGCCTCGTGGGCCGTTTCCGGATAGCCTCCCGGCCGGAGGCACCCCATGGCTCTTGTCGCGCCCAGCATCCTCTCCGCCGACTTCGGCAAGCTGGCGGAGGAGATCCGCTCCGTCGAGTCCGCCGACATGATCCACGTCGACGTGATGGACGGCCGTTTCGTACCCAACATCACCATTGGCCCGCTGATCGTGGAGGCGGCGCGGCGGGCGACGAAGCTCCCGCTCGACGTGCACCTGATGATCGTGGAGCCCGACAAGTACCTCGAGGACTTCCGCAAGGCCGGCGCCGACTGGATCACCGTCCACGCCGAGGCCTGCGTCCACCTCGATCGCTCCATCCAGGCCATCAAGCAGACCGGCGCGAAGGCCGGCGTCGCGCTGAACCCCCACACCCCCGAGACGGTCCTGGACTACGTCCTCGACGAGTGCGACCTCATCCTGCTCATGACGGTGAACCCCGGCTTCGGCGGGCAGTCGCTCATCGAGCGGGTGTTCCCGAAGATCGAGCGGCTGCGGAAGGAGATCGACCGGCGCGGGCTGAAGACGCTGATCGAGGTCGATGGCGGGGTGAAGCCGTCGAACGCCCGGCGTTTCGTGGATGCGGGCGTCCACTCGATGGTGGCCGGGTCCGCGGTCTTCGGCGCGGCGGACCGCGTGGCCGCGATCGCAGCGATCCGGGGCGCGTAGGTGACCCTCGCGGTGACGGCGCTCTACGGGGGGCTGCTCGCGGTGTTGCAGTTCGGGCTGTCCATGTACGTCGTGGCGGGCCGATGGGGCTGGCGGATCGCGCTCGGCGACGGCGGGAACAAGGCGATGGAGATGCGGGTGCGGGTCCACGGGAACTTCGTCGAGTACGTCCCGATGACGCTCGTGCTGCTCGCCGTGAACGAGATCGCCGGCCTCCCGTCGTGGTTCTTGCACGCGGTGGGGGCGGGATTGCTGCTCGGCCGGGTGGCGCATGCGTTCGGGCTCGGGCGCGTGCGCAGCGTCTCGGTGGGGCGCTTCGCCGGGATGACCCTCACCTACGCAGCGCTCCTCGCGGCTGCGGGCGGGGCGCTCTGGGTCGCCAGCCGGTGACTTGACGGTGTCGGGCGGGCCGCATAGACCGCCGAGGTCCGAGGTGTAGCTCAGCCTGGCTAGAGCGCTTGGTTCGGGACCAAGAGGCCGCTGGTTCGAATCCAGTCACCTCGACCATCTAGAATGGCAAGGTAGAACGCCCGCTTTCGGTTGGCGCCGGTGCGGGCGTTCGAGTCTCTACCCACGGCGAACCTGCGGTTTCGTGGTTCGAATCCGGCTCGGGGTCCGGTGCTTCGAACCCAGCCGCCCCTGCCACTGCTTCGGGTCACGGGAGGTGTGGAACACCGCCAGGACCTCGACGTAGTCGGGGTACTCCGCGAACAGCACGACGTATGGGAACCTCTGGACGATCGCCTGGCGGATGCGGCCTTCTACCCGCCGGTGCGCTTGTGGGTTGCGCTGCACCGACGCGAACGCCACCTCGACGCACCCGAGCAGCTCGTCCCCGAGCCCCTCTCGCCGTTCCTCGTACCAGTTCCAGGCCTCATTCAGCTCGCTGGTGGCCTCCGGGCGGATCCGAAGCGGGAGGCTCACCTGCGGCGCCGCACCTGCTCCCGTGCGACCTCCCAGGGGATGGAAGCCTCAGGGTGAGCCTCGTGGTCAGCGAGACGCCGCCGAAGTTCCACGCGCTGGGCGTCGGAGAGCGGGACGGCATCGGTCTCCGCAGCGATGCGGTCCCAGAGTTCCTGCACGTAGAGGATGCGCTCGGCGGTCGTCATCTGGTCGAAGGAAGGCTCCATCGGGGAAGTGTAGCCGCGCCGAGCCCCGTTGACGACGCGGGCGACCGCACCACCCGGAGTCAGGGGCGCGCGGTCGGCCGTCGGCGGGCGTAAGATGAGCGAGAAGTGCGCCCATCGCCTCGCAGCCCCCCGGTCTCCATGGTTTGCATGCTCCTGTACGCGGGAGCCGGCTGCTCGGAGTACCAGCTGGGGAAGGGCGTCGGTCTCGGGGGAACAACCGCTTTGGGCGACACTGCATCGGGCCCCGTGGACACGGCCGGCGACAGCGGCCCTGCGCCGGAGCCCGCCTTCGGCTGGTACATCATCGAGGACGCGACGCAGTATCCCATCACCCCGGAGGGCCCGGGCGTGACGGCCGTGGGGGACCCCGAAGGCTTCTGGTACGAGCCCTCGGGTGCACATGGTCTGGTCGGATCTACGGACCCTGATGGCGATTTTGCCGCCCTCGCCGACTACATCGTCGGCAGCGCCGAGGGGCCGGTCGATGTGACCGGCCCGATCGACCTGCGCACTCGGAGTTCGATCACGCCTTTGGAGGACCTGTCCTTCGCCTTCCTCCTCTGCCGCTTCTGGGTCGCCCCCGAGGATGATCCGGCCCTCTACTCCATCGAGTCCGGCCACCCGGACGATGCCCTCCGCGTGATCTTGAACGGCGAGGTGATCGCCGACCTTGGCTACGGGGACTCTGGCAGCTGGGGTGCAACCGCTCTCGTGCCGGGGGCGACGAACACGCTGGTCGGGCTCGTCATGGACGGGGCGAGGGACCTGAGGTACGTCGAAGGTTTCGCGCTCTACCGGGATGGGGTGATGGTCACCGAGTAGGTCGTAGGAGGGGCGGAGGTACTGGCTGACTCACCCCCTTCAACGCCAGTATGTTCTCGACCGAGCACACGTCCGGATCGAACGCAGAAGTTCTATAGGCGTTCGCCCATCCCGACCACCGTTGCGAAGGCCCGTCGAAGTGATGAACTTCTACGGGCCTTCCTCGTTTTTCGGGGTTCGATATCTGCATGGCGGTGTGGCGTTATCGCAGCTTGATCGCCGACTCCGCTTCGGCGATCAGCTCGGCGACGATGACGAGTGGGAGGCCCGGCAGGCGCTCGCGGACGCGGCCCCCGCTCACCCAGCCCTCCGCCCCGGCTGCGCGAGCAGTTGCCGCAAGAACTCCCCGCGCGGCCGGTCGCCTCGGAGCTTGTCGAGCCGGTCGGCCTCCGCGGGCGTGAGCAGCACGGGTACCCGGACTGTACGCTGCTCGTCGGGCCGTCGGGAGCGCTGGGGGGCGGGCATGGGCTCCCCGAACCGCTCCTGCCAGGCCGCGGCCGCCTGCTCCTCTTCCCACGTCATGAGCTCGAGGGTGGAGAACTGGTACGGCGTAGAGCCATCGGCCGGGTCGGCGCAGCCCGACGGGCACTGCCAGACGAAGCCGTCGAACGGCAGCACGCGCTCGCCACGGCGGAAGCGCGTGACCTTCGGGACCAGGGCCGCCGGCTTGCCGCAGCCGGAGCACGACGGAGAGGGGAGGTTTGGCTTCATGGTTCACCCTCGGTGGAAGCTGATGACGACGATGCCCGCGCGCTCGACGAGGCGGACCCACAGATGGCCACCATCCCAGAACTCCGGCGTGAAGACCCAGATGACGCCGCCTTGAGGCGCGGTCGAGTCCTCGACCCGGAGGAAGTCCTCGGCTGCCAGGTCGAGGAGCTGGAGGCGGAGGTCCTCGGCGGTCCACTCCAGGTCGCGCATCCCCTCCACGGCGTACGCTCGGATCTCGACCCTCCCCTCGGTGACAGCACGTCGCAGCCGCTGGGGTCGATGCGGACCTCGAAGGCAAGGAAGTCACCGAGGTCGACGCGGCCTGCGGCCTGGAGGCGGTCGAGCAGCTCGTCGGCGCGCACCGACACGCGGAGGTCGACGTCCTTTGTGGCGCGCGCCCGGTCGAGGCGGAGCTCCATCACCAGCCCGCCCTTCAGCACCGCCGATCCCACGGTCGGGAAGACGCGGGCAAGGAAGCGCTCCATGACCAGGAGTTGGCGCACACGGTTGAGGCTTCGCCCCTGGGCCACAGCCCGCTCGCGCAGGCGGGCCTCCAGCGCGGCCTTGAACGCCAGCGGGGTCGCGTAGGTGCGGGTCATACGTCGAGACCGAGTACGTCGGCGCGCGCGAACAGCCCGCGCGAGAGGCCGTCGCGAACCGCCTGGGCAACCAGATCGGGCGCGACCTGGGCTGCCTGGCAGTCGCGGATGGTCCGGATCGGCGTGGTCACCCGGACAGGGCCCACCCACGCTCGCTCGCCTTCTCCAACATCGGCGAAGTGGAGGCGGACTCCCTCCGGGACGAGGAGCCGCCGCCGTGCCCAGGATGCCGGGAGCGTCAGGTGCAGGTGCGCGGGCAGTGCGTCAGAGAGCTGGTGGAGGGCGAGCGCCGTCTCGTGGCTGAACACGCCCAGCCGCTTGCTCCAGAGCCAGGCAACGACGAGGTCCTCGTGCTCGCCGGCCGGGTACTCCACGAGGCGGTACACGCCCCGCCGAAGGCGGATGAAGCGCCCGTAGTGGAGGTGATGATCGAGCAGCGGTCGGGAGTAGCCGGCTTCCGCGGCCTGGTCCGTGGTGAAGTAGCCGTCCTGGCTGGAGGCGACGGCGAAGAGGGCGGCGCGGTCGGGGGCGGACGTACACGGATGTTAAGCAGGAGTGAACATTCTCGCACCGCCGCTGGACCGCAGTGCCACCCGGTCATGGCGCGGCAAGGGCAAGGAGGGGAACCACGGTTGGAGCCTACTCTGCGTGGCCCGTCGCGGCACCCGGGCACTGGCTGAAGGCACCGGCGAAGGCCAGCATCTTCTCGGTGCCCCAGCCCTTCGGATCCGCCGCGAAAGTTCGAAGTTCATCCAGTTGAGCCGACCACCGTTGTGAAGGCCCTGTTGGGCAGCCGCTCAGGAAGCCCGCACGCGCACGACCTGAGCTGCGATCTCGTCCAGGTGGGTATCCCAGGTGCCACAGCAACCGCCAAAAACGTTGATGTGCGGGAATCGTGCGGCGAGTTCGCCCATGCGCCGACCGAGGTCCTGCGGATCCCCCGACTCGAGGTGGCCGAGCTTGCAGAGCGCCACCTTTTCCATCATCACCGCATTGGGACGCAGCACGCCCACGCGCCTGAACCACTCGCTGTCCTCGATCGCCGGTTCAAACTCCAACGGGTGCGAGCAATTGATGCCGTACACGGCGGGCCGGGCATCTCCGGTCGCGAGGTCCACCGCCTCGACGGCCTCGCGGAGCGAATCCCCCGACTGCAGCCTGCAGGTACTGTCGAGCGTGAACAACAAGGCGAGCGGGAGGCCTGCGGTCGCCGCCGCCCGGGCCACGCCGATCGCCTCCGGGATGTTGTTGAAGGTCATCGCCGTCACCAGATCGACGTTCGCGCGGCGCAGGGATGTCATCTGGACGCTGTGGTAGGCCTCGGCCTCGTCGGCCGTCATGGTCTTGTTGAGGGCATACGCATCTCCCCGCGGCCCGACGATGCCGGAGAACAGGATCGACGGCACCCGGTGATGCCAAGGCGCGGCCGCATCCCGCAGGAACTGGATGGAGCGCGCCTGCATGATCGCCAACTCGACCGGCGAGTAGCCCAGCTTCCCGCCCCAATCCGGGCTCGCCCGGTAGTCGAGGCCGCCGAGGATGGCGCCGCAGCCGTGCCGTGCCGCGGTCTCGAGAAAGCGCGTGTACATGTCGTGCATGCGCGTCAGGCCGGCCGTGTCGTCGAGCAGCGGGAACATCGCGAACTCGGGCAACTCGAAGCCGTGCCGGAACATGATCTCGGTTTCCTGCCCGCCCTCCGTGAGGTACAGCAGACCGGGCACGAAGGCGGGTGCCCGGCTCGGCGGCGTGCGGTTTTCGGTCGAGGTGTGGCGATTCATGACGCGCTCCCCGGCTGACGATAACACCCGCTTCAACGCGCCGGCCAGCCGCCGCTCACGCCTGGGGTGCCCCGCGTGGACCGGCCCCGACGACCTCGGCGCCCTTCGCACGAGGCTCGACCCGGCCCCCGCGCCGGTAGTATCCTTGGGCATGCCTGATCAAAGCTGGTCCCGACCCTCCCAGCCGACCACCGCGCAGCCCGCTTCCGAGATGTCACCCGCCGCTTCCACGGGCCTCGGGAACCAGTTCTACCAGGACCTCCTCCGAGAGGTGACCCCGCCGCCCCCGGGCGAGGGCGGTCCCTGGTCGGCCGTCATCGACCGGATCTGGGAGGGCGCGGAGGCCGAGTCGGCGCGGGTCGCCAGCCCGCCGTCCGAGGCCGTCCGGCAAGGGGCCCAATCGGACGACCGCGCGTCGCGGCCCATCGAGGTCTCGCCGGGGGGCAGGGCCGCCATGGACGGGTTGGCGGCCGTCGCGTCTACGCGAGAAGGCCAGCCGCCGAGGGGGCAGTGCTACAACTACGTCATGGGCGCTGGGGGCAATGCCTACGTGAACCGCGCGGCGTCGGAGAAGGGAACACGACGCTGGCAACAGCTCGCCGATCGAATCCCGAGCGACCACGCAGCGTGGGCCGTGAGCTTCGCTCACTGGCTTCAGGAGACGCCCTCAGGCCGGAAGGCCGCCAAGGAGCTCGGCTTCGTCATCTACGAGTCCGATGGGAAGACCCGGCTGGGCGACTACCTCGCCGCGCACCCGGAGTTGAAGGGCAGCGTGGTTGTGATTCCTTACGGACAGCAAGGGACCGCGTCGCGGGAGTGGAACGCCGCAGCCCACTACGGCGACCCGAAGTGGGGAGCGGGCGTGGGTGACATCTCGGTCGTGACCGAGATCGGCGCGAAGGGCGCGACCTACGTGGCCGACGGTGGCGTCCCCCATGACGCCGCGACGATGTGGTGGGTGGTCTACCCGAAGTGAGTCCCGGGTGATTGGCGCTGTGGCGGCGGTTCCTT
>JAYVAS010000805.1:0-4720 GCA_043750895.1 Pseudomonadota bacterium | reverse complement strand
GCATCACCTTCACGCTCACCCCCACCCCCAAGATCGTGGACCATCTCCGTGATTGGTGCCCCGGCCTGTTCCTGGTCAGCTTCAAGGCGGCCGACCCCTCGGTCACCCTCGCCGAGCTGGAGGCGATCGCCCGCGCGCAGCTCGTCCGCACGCGCAGCGATCTGGTGTTCGCGAACTGCATCGGTCGGATCGACCGGGACGTGCTTCTGGTACGTCCCGATCGCACCGACCACCACGCGGATCGCGCGGCGGCGATCGACGCCCTGGTGGCGACGATCGACCGATGATCAGACGAAGTAGCCGCGCTTCTCGAGGTAGGTGACGACGGCCATGGCCGCTTCGTCGATCGAGAGCTCGCCGGTGCGGAGCTCCAACTCGGCCGCGGGCGGCTCCTCGTAGGGGGCGGAGATGCCCGTGAACTCGGGGATCTGGCCGGCGCGGGCCTTCTTGTAGAGGCCCTTGGGGTCCCGGCCTTCGCAGATCTCGATGGGGGTGTTGACGTAGCACTCGATGAAGGTGTGCTCCGGCATGATCGCCCGCACCTGATCCCGGTCGGCCCGGTAGGGCGAGATGAACGCGGTGAGGGTGATGGTGCAGGCGTCCGCGAAGAGCTTGGCGACTTCACCGATACGGCGGATGTTCTCGGTGCGGTCCTTCGGGGAGAAGCCGAGGTCCTTGTTCAGGCCGAAACGAACGTTGTCGCCGTCGAGGACGTACACGTGGCGACCGCGCTCGAGCAGCAGCTGCTCGACCCGACGGGCGACGGTGCTCTTCCCGGAGCCAGAGAGGCCGGTGAACCACACCACCGCGCCCTTCTGCTTGAGGATCCCCTCGCGCTCGGCGTGGGAGACCTCGGCGCCGTGCCAGGTGATGTTGCTGCTCTTCGGGTCGGACATGAGACTGCTCCGTGGGGGTCGGGGGCCCGCGATTTACCGCGCCCGAGCACCCCGGGCAACCCTCAAACCGCTGCCGCGACCTGGCGACCGATGGTGAGCCCCATCGCCATGACCGTGACCTGCGGATTAACCCCGAGAGACGTCGGGAATACGCTCGCGTCGGACACCCAGAGGTTGTCCCAGCCCCACACCCGGCCATCGGGGTCCACCACGGCGTCGCGGGGATCCGGCCCCATCCGGGCGGTGCCCATCGGATGCGCCGCGTACAACGCCAGATCATGGGCCGGAATGTCGTCCGGCAGCGCGCGCGCCAGCTCGGCCTCGGAGGTGATGAACCGGGAGCCGGAGGCCCCGACGACCACGTGGTTCGCACCCGCCGCGAAGTAGACCCGCGCCATGGTGCGCAGCCCGTCGAGCAGGGTGCGACGGTCGGCGTCCCCCAGCGCGTAGGTGAGCGCGTGCACCCCGACCGAGCCCACGCTGTCGACGTCGTGGACCACCACCCCGCCGCTCCCGTAGTACCGCAGGTTCGCCAGGACCTCCAACGCGGCGTCTCCGCCGGAGGGCACGATCGCGTAGTACTGGTCGGGAGGCGCGCAGAAGGTCTGGAGCAGGAAACCGCGTTCCCAGCAATCGACGTAGTAGCCCTGCGTCACGCCGTGCCAGGGCAGGATCTCCGTGTCGAAGCGCGCCAGGACGCCGGAGGTCGGGTGGATGTGCAGATGCTCCCCGACCGGTCCGCCCCCGAGCCCGTTCCGGAGCAGGAACCGGGGGGTCTGGATGGCGCCCGCGGCGAGCACGAAGTGGCGTGCACGCACCCGGAAACTCCCGGCGTCGGTGTAGTTCACGGGCTCCTGGGTGCGACCGGTGACCGCGCCCACGCGGCCTCCCTCCGACTCGACGCCCTCCACCCGACAATCGGCATACACCCCCACGTTCCCGTGGTTGATCGCCTCGGTGAGGAAGGTGCGGTCGACGGAGAGCTTGCCTCCAGTGGGGCAGCCCTGCTGGCAGGTACCGCAGCCGGTGCACCCCGGCGCCGAGCGAGCCATCCAGGCTCCCGACATTCCCAGGGCCTCGGCACCCTTCTTCAGGATGTGGTTGTTGTTGCGCTGCACCTCCGGTGGGTTGACGGTGACCCCGATGGTGCGCCAGATCCGCGCGAAGGTGGCCTCCATCCACGCCGGGTCGAGACGGTGCAGACCTCGCTCCCGCCACGCTTCGAGCACCGATGGCGGGGTCCGGAAACAGATCGCGCTGTTGATGAGGGTACTGCCGCCCACGCCGCGCCCGCCCGGGATGGGGACGATGGCATTGCCGCGCGCGGCGCGGGTGCCCCGCCCGTCGTAGAGGTGCTTGAAGGCCCAGGGCGCGTGGGGCTGGAACTGGCTCGGCTTCCAATGCCGGCCCGCCTCGAGGACCACCACCGACCGGCCGGTCTCGGCGACCGCGCACGCCAACGCGCTGCCGCCCGCTCCCGAACCGATCACGCACACGTCGGCGTCGAGCTCGAAGTTGGTGGCGTAGTCTTCGAATCCGAATCTTCCGGGGTTCATGTGGTGGCCTGTGCGCACTCGGCGCGCCAGCCCACCGCGGCGATCACCGATGGGTCGTTGAAGAACGCCATCCCCAGCACCAGCCGGAACAGATCGTGCATTAGCCGCCGGGGAAGCACGCCGTTGTCGGACCACGTGTCCAGGACCTCCCGCCGCTCGGCGACCGGCAGCGAGCCGAACCCGACCCCGCGCGAGAGCCGCGTTCCCTGGTCCAGGGCGCGGAGGAAGTACCGAAAGACGAACTTGACCTCGGTATCGAGGGTGTCCCCGAGCAGCTCGTCGACCGCGCCGGGCAGGTCGACGTCGCCGGCGGACACGCCGATGGGGTTTCCGCGGGGGAACAGGGCTTCCCCGAGCGTCGCCACCAGGTGGGCCTCTCCTCGGGACAGTACGCGAGCCCCCGCCGCAGCCGCGGGGAGCACCGCCTCGCGTACGCCCACGCCGGCGAGCGCCACCGCGGCGGTACCAGCGATCAGGAGAAGGCGGCGAGAGTACATCTGCGTCCGTTGTACACGTGCATCGGAAAAGTGACCAGCGGGTTTATTCGAAATGCGTAAAACATTACGCACCCCGCGCATTCGCCTACGCACCCCCCGCGCGGGACGCCCTTCGGAGGGCCGGGCGCCGCCACGGACCCCGCGCGTTAATCCCGGGCGCCCAGAGGTCCCGATGCCCTACGTTCACGGTGGTACGCTCGTCGCCCAGGCACTCAAGAAGGAGGGCGTGAGCCACCTGTTCACCCTCTGCGGAGGCCACGTGCAGCACATCTACGATGGCTGCCTGGACAACGACATCCGCGTGGTGGACTTCCGCCACGAGCAGGCCGCGGGTCATGCCGCGGAGGGCTGGGCGCGGGCCACGGGCCGACCCGGGGTCGCGGTGGTCACCGCCGGTCCTGGGGTGACGGACGCCGTCACCGCCGCCGCCAACGCGATGCGCGGCGGCGTCCCGATGGTGCTGATCGGCGGTCAGGGCCCCCGCTTCTTCTCCGGCATGGGCTCGCTCCAGGAGATGGACCACGTCACGCTGCTGCGGTCCATCTCCAAGTGGTCGATCCAGGTCCCGGAGACCCGCCGCATCCCCGACTTCATGGCGATGGCCTTCCGTAAGGCCACCACCGGGGTCCCCGGGCCAGTGTTCCTCGAGATGCCGCTCGACGTGCTCATGGGGATGGAGAAGTCGGAGGACCTCCACTACCCGGAGGACTACCGCACCACCCACGTCACCGGGGGGGACCCGGCCGCCATCCAACAGGCCGCCGACCTGCTCGCCCGGGCCGAGCGTCCGGTCTGCCTGGTCGGCACGCAGTGGTGGTGGTCGCCCTACAAGGACGCCATCCAGTCCTTCGTGGATGGCTACGACCTCCCGGTGTTCCTCAACGGCGGCGGGCGCGGTGCGATCCCGCCCTCTGACCCCCACTTCTTCCGCCTGTGCCGGTCGCGCGCGCTCACGACCGCCGACGTCATCGTGGTCTTCGGCACGCCCTGGGACTTCCGATTGAACTACGGCAACGACATCCCGCCCGGGACCAAGGTCATCCACGTCGATCTGGACGGCGACGTCATCGGTCACAACCGAGGCGCGAACGTCGGGATCGTGGGCGACACCGGCTTGGTGATGCAGCAGCTCACCTCGGCCGGTCGTCGGACGGGGCCGGCCTGGGTGGCCGAGCTGCGTACCTGGGAGCACGGCCGGTACGCAAAGATGCTCCCCGAGCTGAACTCGGACGCCAATCCGATCAATCCGCTGCGCTTCTCCAAGGAGCTCGCCGCCGGGATTCCCGCCAACAGCACCATCGTGTGCGACGGCGGGGACATCGTCGGGACGGCCGCCAAGGTGGTGGACGTCACGCTCCCCGGCCATTGGATGGACCCCGGCCCCCTGGGCACGCTGGGCGTCGGGCCGTCCTTCGCCATGGCAGCGAAGCTGGCGCGACCGGACGAGCCCGTGTTCATCATCTACGGAGACGGCAGCTTCGGCCTGAACGGCATGGAGTACGAGGCCGCGGCGCGCCAGGGCATCCCGTTCGTGGGCGTGATGGGCAACGACGCCGCCTGGACCCAGATCCGACGTGGGCAGGTCCAGCTGTTCTCGGCCGAGCGTGCCCCTGCCACCTCCCTGGACTACACCCGGTACGACCTCATGGTCGAGGCGCTCGGCGGCCACGGCGAGTATGTCGAGCGCGCCGAGGACATCCGGCCCGCGATCGACCGCGCGCTCGCGAGCGGCAAGCCAGCGCTGGTCAACGTCAAGATCGGCAGCTCGGCG
>JAYVAS010000804.1:0-7598 GCA_043750895.1 Pseudomonadota bacterium | reverse complement strand
GCCCCGCCGGGCCCGGATCCGGCGACGACCGCCAGCCACGCGCCCACAACGACGACGGGGCGCGCTTCGAACCAGTCCTCGGCGCGCTCCGGCATGCACCGCCAGATTTCCCGGCCTACAGGTACGGTAGGGTGGCGCTCCGAACCCCCACCCCGCGCGTGTCCCCGAGTGCCCGCGGCGGGGGGTGGCGTTAGCCCGCGCCCATGAACCTCGCCGACGTCCTCCTCAACGACATCCTCCCCCGCGTGGAGAAGCCGAGTCGTTACCTCGGCACCGAACACAACACCGTGCACAAGCCGCGGGAGTCCGTCGACCTGCGGCTCGCCCTGTGCTTCCCCGACCTCTACGACATCGGGCTGGGCAATCTCGGCCTGCACATCCTCTACAAGATCCTCAACGGCGTGGACGGCGTCGCGGCCGAGCGGGTGTACGCGCCCGGCCGGGACCTCGAGGTGATCCTACGCGAGCGTGGACTGCCCCTTTTCGCCTGGGAGTCGAAGGACTCCCTCGATCAGTTCGACGGAATCGGGTTCACGCTCCAGTCCGAGCTGACCTTCACCAACATCCTCAACATCCTCGACCTCGCCGGCATCCCGCTCCGTACCCACCAGCGGCGCCCCGACGACCCGCTCACCTTCGCCGGCGGGCCGGCGGTGTTCAACCCCGAGCCGCTCGCGCCGTTCATGGACTTCTTCGTGATCGGCGACGGGGAGGACGTCGTCCTGGAGATCGCGGCGGCGTTGCGCGTCCACCGTACCCGCGACGCGCGGCTGGCGGCGCTGGCCCAGATCGAGGGCGTCTACGTGCCCGCGCTCTTCCCGATGGAGACCCTGCCGGACGGCTCGATCCGCCCGCCGGTGGGCGGCCCGATGATCCGCAAACGCACCGTGGATTCGCTGGACGGCGCCACCTACCCGGTCGATCTGATCGTCCCCTACACCGAGCAGGTCCACGATCGGGCCTCGCTCGAGGTGCTCCGCGGCTGCACCCAGGGCTGCCGCTTCTGCCAGGCCGGGATGACCACCCGACCGGTGCGCGAGCGTTCCCTCGAGAACCTCGCGGACCTGCTCGAGCGTCAGCTCGACGCCACCGGCTACGAAGAGGTCTCGCTGGTGTCGCTCTCCACTTGCGACTACTCCAAGGTGCGCAGCCTCGTCGATCAGTCGGTGAAGATCGCCCGCGCGCGCAACGTCGCGGTCGGCCTCCCCAGCCTTCGGCTGGACTCGTTCTCGGTGGAGCTCTCCGACATGGTCGCCGACACGCGGCGGACCGGGCTCACCTTCGCCCCCGAGGCGGCGTCGCCCCGGCTGCGCGCCCTCATCAACAAGTGGATCCCCGACGAGGATCTCATCGACATGGCCTCGGGCGCCTACGCCCGCGGCTGGGATCACGTGAAGCTCTACTTCATGATCGGACTCCCAACCGAGCGGGATGACGACGTACTTGCCATCGCCGACCTCTGCGCCCGCACCGTCGCCGCTGGCCGGGTCCACCGCCGCGACGCCTCCGTCCGCACCGGCGTGAGCACCTTCGTCCCCAAGCCGTTCACGCCCTTCCAGTGGGCCCGGCAGATCTCCATGGAGGAGACGGAGCAGAAGCAGTCCCTCCTCAAGGACGCCTTTCGGAGCAACCGGGGCGTGAAGTTCGGGCGGCACGCCCCCGAGGAGACCTTCCTGGAGGGTCTGGTGTCCCGCGCGGACCGCCGCGGCGCCGATCTCATCGAGGCCGCGTGGCGCCAGGGCGCCCGCTTCGACGCGTGGAGCGAGCATCTCGACATGGCCGCCTGGAACCGGGCCATCGCCGAGATCGGCTACGACGTGGTCGACGCGCTGCGCGAGCGCGCGGTGGACGAACGGCTGCCCTGGGACCACATCGACATCCACGTGCCCAAGCAGTGGTTCGTGGACGACTGGGCCCGGGCGATGGAGCTCAAGCACGCCGCCGACTGCCGGCATTCGAAGTGCCACAAGTGCGGCGTGATCGACGTGAAGCGCCCGCTCTGCGCGTCGATGCTCCGCGACGCCATCGCGGGCAAGAAGGCCGAGCGGGACTGGACACGCCCCCCGGTCCTCGAAGTGCCGGGCAAGGAGCAGGTCCAGCGGCTCCGGCTCCGCGTCGGTCGCGTCGGCGAGCCGCGCTTCCTCTCCCACCTCGAGTTCATGATGGCGTGGTACCGCGCCATGCGCCGGGCGCGGCTGCCGCTGTCGATGTCCCAGGGCTTCCACCCCAAGCCCCGGGTGAACTTCTCCAGCGCGCTCCCGACCGGCGAAGAGAGCGTCGGCGAGTACATGGACGTGGTGCTCTGCGAGGCGGTCGACGTCGCGGCGGCGGTCGAGAAGCTCCGGACCGTCGCTCCGCCCGGTTTCCTGGTCCTGGGCGGGCTCGAGGTGCCGGTGCACGACGCCGGCCTGATGGGCCAGGTGGACGGCGCCTCCTACGTGCTCTTCCCCACCGAGGACGTGCGGGACCGCGTGTGGGCGCTGGTCTCGGCCACCGCGATCCCGGTCGAGCGCCGCTCGAAGAGCGGGATGGTGACGGTGGACGTGCGCCCCATGATCCGCGCGCTCGAGGTCCGGGCGGACGGCGCCATCCTGTTGGACGTGCAGGACGTCGAGGGTCGGCCCGGCAAGCCGAAGGAGATCCTCCGTCTCCTCGGCGTAGACCCCGATCGCACCCGCATCCTCAAGCGGGACGTGAGCGTCCGCGGGGTGAGCCCGGGGGCCGGCTGGAGCGCGGACGCCCTTCCCACCGCGTGAGCTGGACGTGCTCGGAGCGGAGTGGGCGGGTTACGCGCAGCCCCCTGCGGAGCCGCTGATGTTCGTCCTCTCGGAAGACCAACAGGCGCTGTTCGAAGCGTCGAGCGCTGCGGCGCGCGAGATCCTCGGCCCCACCCTCAAGGAGGACGACGAGGCCGAGCGGTTCCGCCCCGAGTACGTGCGCCGGTTGGGCGAGGCCGGCCTCTGTGGGGTGCCCACCGCCGAGGCGTGGGGGGGCCTGGGTCTGGGCTACGTCGAGTACGCGCTGGTCGTGGAGGCCATCGCGCAGGTGTCGGCCAGCTATGCGGTGTCGGTGGCGGTCACCGGCTTGCCCCAGGCGATCCTGGCCCGCTTCGGCACCGACGCGCAGCGCGCCGCCTGGATGCCGGGCCTCGCCGCGGGGCGGCTGCTGGGGGGCTTCGCGCTCTCCGAGCCCGGCAGCGGTTCGGACGCGGCCTCGCTCACGTCCACCGCGGTGCGCGACGGCAACACCTGGCGCCTCAACGGCACCAAGTTCTGGATCACCCACGGCGGCTATGCCGACGTCTACGTGGTGATGGCGCGGACCGGCGGCCCGGGGGCGCGCGGCGTGTCCGCGTTCCTGGTCCCGGGCGACACGCCCGGTCTCTCCTTCGGCAAGAAGGAGGAGAAGATGGGCCTGCGGGCTTCGCCGACGGTCGAGCTGGTGCTCGAGGACGCGCGCATTCCGTTGGACAACCTCGTGGGCGAGGAGGGGCAGGGGTTCTCGGTCGCCATGCAGGCGCTGGATTCGGGCCGCATCACCATCGCGGCCACCGCGGTGGGGCTCTCGCAGGCGGCGATGGACGTCTCGGGCCGCTACGCCTGCCAACGGAAACAGTTCAAGACCGCGATCATCGACTTCCAGGGTGTCGGGTTCCTGCTCGCCGACATGGCCACCCGGATCGAGTCGTCGCGCCTGCTGGTCCACAAGGCGGCGTGGCTCAAGGACAACGATCGCGCCTATGGGCACGTCGCGGCCATGGCGAAGACCGCGGCCACCGATTGCGCCATGGCGGTGTCCACCGACGCCGTGCAGGTCATGGGGGGTTACGGATACACCCGCGAGTACCCGGTCGAACGCTACATGCGAGACGCAAAGGTGATGCAAATCGTCGAGGGGACCAACCAGGTGCAACGTCTTGTTATCAGCCGATACCTGAAGTCCGGCTGGTCGGGGAGATGAGGACGTTGCCTGCGCTTGTGGCTTATACTCCCGCGTCTCTGGTCTGCTGATGAAGGCGTGTCCGCTCTGCAAGAGCACCTATGACGACTGGATCGACTTCTGTTTCAACGACGGCATGCCGCTCGTGGCGGAAGCGCTCGTCGCGTCGGCGGGCAAAGGCGCGCTGGAGTCGGTGCTCGACGCGCCGGACGTCCCCCTCGGGCTGGTAGACGCCACCGACCTTCCGAAGGCAATCGGGCTCGGCGCGAAGCCCAGCGCACCCCCCAGCCCGCCCATCAACGTGGGCGCAGCCGGCTTCGACGCGGTGCCCGAAGCGCCGGCGGAGCCGCTGCGGTTCGGCACCGCCGGCTTCGACGCCCCGTCCGCGCCCCGCGCGACGCCGCCCGTTGCTTCGCCCGCGGCGCCCCCGCCGGTGTCGTCGGTCCCGGGCGCGGTCGACGCCTCGGCGTTGGAGGACATCGCCGCCGTCCTGTCGGGGCGCTTCGACGCGCCGTCCGCGGTTCAGATGCCCGCGCCGAGCATCAGCTTCGAGCCCACCCCGGTGGTGATGCCGGCGCTCGCCCCGCTCAGCGTGCCCGCGCCTCCGCCGGTAGCCGCCCCGGTGCCCCTCGCCGCGCCCCCTCCGCGGGCCGCCGTGCCCGACCCCACCGACGTCAACGCGCCCACCCTGGTTCCGGCCCACTCGGAGCCGTTTCCGCCGGCCCCCACGCCGCCCGTGGCCCCGACCCAGGACGGCCCGCCAACGGTCGTCGCCGCCCCGGTGGCGGCGCCCGCGCCGATCGTCCCGCCGCAGCCCTCGATCCTCGACGACGCGGTCAGCCGTCCGTCACCGCGTCGCTCGGGGCCCTCCGCGGCCGCGATGGTCGGTCTCGGTGCCGGTGTCCTGGCGCTGATCGGAGTGGGCTGGCTGCTCGTCCGGCCGGGGGCGGGCCAACCAGAGAACCCGGTCGTGGTCACCCCGCCGGCTCCCGCGGTCACCGTGCCCGCGCCCACCGTACCCCCGGCGTCGACCGTCCCGAGCACGCCCCCCGCGATCGCACCGGTCTCCACGACCCCGGTGGCGCCGCTCCCGGCCGCCGTCCTCCCCACGACGCCCCTCCCGGCGCCGACCGGGATCCCCGTCACGCCCACCCCCACCCCCACGCCCACCCCCACGCCGACCACCACCCCGCCCCCGGCCGGTGACGGCGTCGTCGAGGTCGCGCCCTGGGGAGGGGATAAACCCGCCCCCGTGGCGGCCGGTCGTCTAACGATCCTTGCCGACCCCGAGGGTGCCACGGTCTTCGTGGACGAGGTCTCCCGGGGCATCGCGCCGACCACGGTCGAGCTCGCCCTCGGGCCCCATCGGGTCCGCGTAGAGCGCGCCGGCTACAAGTCCGAGGCGAGGGAGGTCGACATCCGCGGCGAGACCACGGTGCCGTTCAGCCTCAAGCCGGACGTCGTCACCGGGCAGGTCAACGTCTACGGGCCGATGGGCTTCCGCGTCACCGTGGATGGCCACGACATGGGCCCGATGCCGGTGACGGTGCAGGTGAGCGAGGGCGTGCGCCAGTTCAAGCTCTCCGGCGAATCCGGGGAGGGCTGCACGATCCCCAAGGAGATCAGCTTCCGATCCCCCGGCCGCCCCGAGACCGTCACGCTTCAGTGCCCGTAGGGCCTTAGAACACCGATCCGACCGATACCTTCGCCCCGCCCTCGGTGGGGGTGATCGCCGGCATCCACGCCACGTTGGTGAACGCACAGAGCACCCACCAGCTCGCCGCGGTGATGCCGATCACGTCCTCCGGACGGCTGCCCGACGACCCGGCGAACCAGCCGATGCCGGCCGTGGCGGGAACCACGATGGCCGCGGCGGCGAGTCCTTGCCCGACCTCGCCGCCCGCCCACGCGGTGATCCCCGGCAGCGGAATCGCCGCGACCCAGGGCGCGACCGTGGGTGTCCGACGGGTTGCCGTCGGTACCGGCAGGATCTCGGGGGGAGGGGTCACGACGACGACGGCCGGCGTCTCGGGGACCACGACGACCGGGGGCGTCACCTCGGCGACAGGCTCCAGCTGGGGGGGTACCTCGAGACGGAGCAGCGCGTGGACCGCGCGCTGGGCGGCCATATGCTGCGCCGACGCGTAGCCGCTCAGGACCGCGCTGGCGGTGCCGCCGGCGTCCCGCCACGGCGGATAGGCGATCACGAGCGAGAGCTGGTCGGCGCCGGTCAGGGTTCCACCGATCACGACGTCCACGTTGTAGCTCGCCACCCGGGCCCGGACGCAGTTCAGGTCGGCCCCGCACAGCGACAGCGCCTCGGCGGTGACCGCGGCTCCGCCGAGCTGCGCGAGCGCGTACATCTCGGTGGCAGGGATGGCGTCGAGCTCACTGGCGACGAGCCCCTGGGCCCGACTGGCGGCGTCCGCGGGTGCGCCGCCCGCGGCGGTGAACGGGAGGACCACGATTCGGAGCGGGCGGAGCGCGGCGTAGGCCGAGGCGTCCACCGGGGTGATGCTTAGCACCTCCTCGAAGGGAAGGTGCATCCGGCCCTGCGGGACGCCGACCACCAGCCCGGTGGCTTCGCTGCCGAAGACCTCCACCGTGAGGGCCCTCCCGTCCGAGAGGGAGAGGGTGCGGAACTCGCCGGCGAGCGCGGTCCCGGCCGCGAGGAGCAGGAGGATCATCCTTGGCTCCCGGCCACGGTGGGCGGGGCCGGACACACGATCTCCTCGGTGGAGCCGCTCTCAGGCGGGGGTAGCACCGCGACGCCCCAGTTGTAGACCCAGCTCGAGGTCGCGTCGTTCGGAGCCCAGGCGGCGGCGACGAGCGCCAGCCGGGTGGGCTCGAGGATCGGGTACGACCAGACGTTGACCTGCCCGGCGACGTTGTAGCCGACGGGCTGCCCGGTGCCGTACAACAACGGGCTCGTAGGCAGGTTGCAGGCGTTGACGGGGTACACGAGCACGTCCGCCTGCGCGCCGGGCTGGTTGAACCGGAGGTACGAACACAGGGTGCCAGCCTCCTGGATGTCGATCACGCGCCAGTCGGTGTCGCCGATGTAGTTGCCGTTCTCGAAGGGGGGGAACTGCGCCACGTCCCCGCATTCCTCCCAGCGCTCGACCTCGGTCTGGGTGGGGTCCCACCCCGAGCCGGTGAGCCGACCGGGAAAGTAATTGCCGAAGGAGGGGACGATGGACTCCGCGCTCATCGTGCGCGGATCGTCGTCAGACCCGTCTTCGAGGGGCGGGTCGAGTTCGATCCAGGTGACGTCGCCACCCACCAGGACCAGCTCGTCGGACGCCACCCGCGTGACCTCGTCCACCGGAAGGTTGGCGTAGAGTGGCCAGCCGTCACAGCCGGCGAGGGGGAGGAGGAAGCCGAGGAGAACACGCACCTCCGCAGGTTATTGAGCCGTGGGACGCCGCGCCAAGGAAACGGCCCGCACGGGGCGTTCTGCGGGCGCGAACGGTTGACGGAGCCGGGTAGGACGGTTTAGTTGCCGACCCTTGACGGAGGAAGAGTGGCCGAGGAACCAAAGGTAGGCGCAGAAGGAACGGTGGCCGACCCGACGCGGCAGGAAGAGGACGCACTCTTCAAGCTTCAGGTCAGCGTCAGCGAGTTCTTCATCGCCAACGTCAAGTACCTCGGGTACCTCG
>JAYVAS010000803.1:0-1661 GCA_043750895.1 Pseudomonadota bacterium | reverse complement strand
GGATCCACCACCTTGGAGTCGCCGTACTGCGGGCGATCGGCCTCGGCGATCTCCTCGTCGATGAGGAACACCACGTTGAGGAGGATCCCCGACAACAGGCCGATGATCACCGCGAAGGTGCGCCAGCTCATGCCGAGCGTCCCCCGGACGGGAGTTCAGCGACCGAAGGCACCACGGCGCACCTCCTCAGGGGTCTTGATGTCGAAGCGGGAGCAGAACTCTCCGCGGGCGAAGGCGCCATACCGTTTGAACACCTCCTCGGTGCCGTAGTTCGTCCCGTAGTAGCAGGCGGCGAGGAACTGATACGCCAGCACCCACCCCACGTAGTGTTGGGTCTGGGCCACCAGCACGCTGCCACAGCCGTGCACCGGGTCGTTGGGGTTCAGCTTCGAGGTCGCGTCGCAGGTCAGGTTGGCGCCGATGAAGTCCGGTGCCCGCTGCTTACCGGTACGCTTGAGGTGCAGCCGGTACGCGGGGAGCAGTTGGGTGGTCGAGACCTGCCCGTTCCGGTAGGGCGCGTCGTCCAGCCCGGCGTTGTGGCTGGCGATCACCATCTGGACCGCCGCGCCGGAGCTGCGGATCTCCTCGTTCTCCCACGCCTCGCGCAGGAGCTTGATCGCGGCGCGGGTGGAGATCTCCAGGTTGGGACGCTCGTCCACCTGACAGCTCTCGATGCGGCAGGTGTAGCTGGTGTGGTCGATGTAGTCGGCTCGCTCCATCGCGTTCATCGGGACGGCCTTCAGCGTCGGGGACCACAACGTGGACCCGTTTCGGAAGGTGCAGTTCTGCACGGCCGCGCCCGCGCGGACCGCGACCTCGGGCATGAACTGCCACCACCCGAGCGCGCACGCGGGGCTGCGGGCGGTCGCGGTGTAGCCGGACTCCTGGAAGGGGATGGCGGCGAAGGCGTCGGGGAGGTCCTCCTCGCGCATCTGGCCGAGGACGTAGGCGTAGTCGTCGTGGGCACGCTCGAACACGCCCCAGGACTTCCAACCGCGCGCCACCACCTGTTCCGAGCGGGTGATCGACTCGATCAGCTTCTGGTCCCAGAACTTCCGGTTCTCCAGCGATGGATCGCCGGCGGCGGTGACGTTCCAGCGCAGCACGAAGGCCTCGAAGCCGTTCTCGGCCTCGCTGATCAACACGGCGTTGGTCTTCTCGTCGAGCGCCGACTCCCAGCGGGGCCGCTCGGTCCCCTCGACCTGGGGGCCCAGGCGGGCGACGGCGCGTTGTTGGCCCAGGAAGACGAACAGCGCGAGGGTCCCGACGAAGCCGGCGAAGATGGTGGCGACGCCGGGGAGGAACCACCACGGGATGCGCTTCCACGGGTCCACCGCCCGCACCGCGGTCGTGCCCTGGGAGGCGTCCGCCTGAGCGGCCTCGGAGAGGATGGTGTGCCCCTTCCAGGCACCGAGCGGGGCGACCTTCTGGAACTCGAAGGTGGCGCCGCGATCGGGGGGACCCAAGTGGACCACCGACCCCTCGGAGAGCCAGGTGGGCCCGCGCACCGGCGCGATCTCGCTCCACCGGACGTTGGCGTGGTCCGCCACCCGCACCTGATTGGGCTCGATCGGGGCCACGTGGACGTTGCTGCCGTCGTAGGCGGTGATCACCGCGGCCCGGTCGTCCAGCCCCCGGTAGCCCTCGAGCTTGAGGCCGTC
>JAYVAS010000802.1:0-16350 GCA_043750895.1 Pseudomonadota bacterium | reverse complement strand
GCGCCTGGACCGAGGACCGGGTTAGGCGTCGAGGTCTCCTGGGTCCCATGGATTCCGTACTTCCCGTCTACCTTGCCGCCGTGGCCGCCCCCGAAGCCGACAGCTTCTCGATCCTCGCGCTGCTGCTCGACGCCGACCTCGTGGTGCAGCTCGTCCTCCTGATCCTGGTCGGGATGTCGGTCACCTGCTGGGCGATCGTGGTGAACAAGTTCATCGCCGTCAGCGCCGCCCAGAGCCAGTCCCAGCGTTTCATCGACGGCTTCTGGAAGAGCTCCCGCCTGGACGAAGTCTACCAACAGGCCGGGCGGTACCCCCGCAGCCCCGTCGCCGAGGTCTTCAAGGCCGGGTACGTCGAGCTCTCCAAGCTCACCTCGGGCGACCAGGGCCAGTCCAACATGGACCTGGGCCTGACCGAGAACATCGAGCGGGCGCTCCGCCGCACCGCCAACGTGCAGCTCAACCGGCTGGAGAGCCAGATCTCGATCCTGGCCACCACCGGCTCGACCGGCCCCTTCATCGGTCTGTTCGGCACCGTCTGGGGCATCCTCCGCGCCTTCCAGCGCATCGGCGCGACCGGGCAGGCGACCATCCAGACCGTGGGCCCCGACATCGCCCACGCCCTCGTCGCCACCGCCGTGGGCCTGCTCGCCGCGATCCCCGCGGTCATGGCCTACAACTACTTCAACTCCCGCATCCGCAGCATCGCCTCCGAGATGGACGCCTTCTCCTCGGACTTTCTGAACATCGTCAAGCGTCACTACCGGGGAAGGTGAGCCATGGGCATGTCCGGTCCCTCCCGCGAAGGCGCGATGATGGCAGAGATCAACGTCACGCCCTTCGTGGACGTCATGCTGGTCCTCCTCATCATCTTCATGGTCACCGCCCCGCTGATGACCACCGGCGTGGAGATGAACCTCCCCCGCGCCGAGGCGCCGCCGCTGAACCCCGCCGAGAAGCAGCTCGTGCTCTCGGTCACCGCCGCCGAGGAGTACTACATCAACGACACCCAGCTCACCTGGGAGGAGATGCAGGTGAAGTTGAAGGCGATCGCGGAAGCCAACCCCGACCAGGCGGTGTTTGTCCGTGCCGATGGCAAGCTCCCCTACGAGAAGGTCCTGCAACTGCTCGCCGTGGCCAAGACCGCCGGCGTCGCCAAGGTCGGGCTCGTCACCCAGCCGGGCAAGGCGGAGTAGCCGGTGAGCAACGGCCTCTCCTGGGAGATCATCGTCTCGACCTTCTTCCACATGGTCGCTTTCGGCGTGGTCGCCTTGTCGGGGCAGTGCACCCACACGTCGGCGCCGTTGTTCGCACCCGAGGACGTGATGGTGGTGGAGATGAGCGGTCCGGCCCTGCTCGAGACCCGCATGCCCCAGAAGGCCGAGCGCACGCCCGACGCCGCGTCGGGGCAGGACGCTTCGGCCCTGCCCGAGCCCACCAACCCCGATCAGATGAAGTTCGAGACGCCGGACGCCCCCAAGACCAAGGGGGACCCGAAGGCCGATGCCGAGCGCGAGAAGCTCATCAACGAGATGCGGAAGGCCGCGGCGCTGAAGGACCTCTCTGCTCCCCTGGGTGCTACCGATCGGGCGGCGAGCTCGCCGGACGGCTCGGCGAACCCCAACGGGGCCACGTCCGCCGGCGTCAACGATCCCGAGCTGGCGCGCTGGGTCGCGAAGGCCCGGCAGGTCACCGGCGACAACTGGCACCCGCTCCGCCCCACCTGCCTCGCCAACCCCAGCCTGACCACCGAGATCACCGCCGACGTGGACGGCTCGGGACGCATCACCGAACGCCCGGTGATCGCCAAGGGGAGCGGCAACACCTCGATCGACGAGGCGGCGCGCCGTGCCGTCGAGATGACCGGAACGCTGCCACCGCCGCCGTCCCGCTTCCCTGACGGCCTCAAGGGGACGTTCAAATTCGTGTGCAAGGAGTCGCTGTGAGGATCCTGGTCGCTGCGCTCTTCGCCATCCTGGTGCTGCTGACGCCGCTCTCCTTCGCCCAGGAGACCGGCAAGACCAACGTCCTCATCGAGGTCGGCCGCCCCGGCGATCGTGCCGTCCCCATCGCGCTCCCCATCCCCAAGGGGGCGTCGGGGAAGGAGAAGGAGATCTGGGACGTCATCCGGCGGGATCTGGAGATCTCCGGCTGGTTCAAGGTGCTCGACGCCAACGCCACGCTCGAGCCCGCCGGAGCCGGCGTTCGGCCGGGGGAGTTCTCGTTCGCCGACTGGCAGCCCTCGGGGGCGGCGGTGCTCGGGAAGACCCTCGTCCAGGCCGACGGCGCCAACCTCGCGGTGGAGGTCTTCGTCTATGAGCTGGCGGGGTCGTCGAAGCTGGGCGCGCGTCGCTTCGCCGCCCCTCCCACGGCCAGCCGCACCCTCGCGCACCGCGTCGCCAACGAGATCATCTTCCTCGTCACCAACGAGCGCTCCTTCTTCGACACCCGCTTCGCGTTCACCGGGAAGTTCGGATCGAACAAGGAGATCTACATCGTGGACGCCGACGGCTACAACCGACGGTCGGTCACCCGGAACGGGAGCATCAACCTCAAGCCCCGCTGGAACTTCGCCGGCACGGCGCTGGCGTTCACCAGCTACCTCAACGGCAACCCCGACCTCTTCATCGCCGACCTGGCCAAGGGGCAGATCCGTCGGGTCTCCCACCGCACCGGCATCAACACCGGCGGCGCCTTCTCCCCTTCGGGCACGCTCGCCCTGACGCTCACCGTGGGGGCGGACTCGGAGATCTTCACCATCGACCCCAACAGCGGCGCCGAGATCGCCCGGCTCACCCAGAGCCCAGGCATCGACTGCGCGCCGATCTGGTCGCCCGACGGCAGCCAGATCGCCTTCGTCAGCGAGCGCAGCGGCGGCCCACAGGTCTACGTGATGAACGCCAACGGGTCGAACCCGCACCGGGTGACCTTCTCCGGCGGCCACAACGTGGACCCCTCGTGGTCTCCCAAGGGGGATCGCATCGCGTTCGTGGGCCGGGACGGCGCGTTCGACATCTTCACCGTCAAGACCGACGGCAGCGGCATGGACCGCATCACCCAGGGCCAGGGCGACAACGAGGACCCGTCGTGGTCGCCGGAAGGCACCTACCTGGCCTTCTCCTCTACCCGCACCGGCGCGTCCCACATCTGGATCGCTTCCGCGGACGGCCGCCATCAGGTACAGATCACCACCGGCGGCGGCGGCTACACCAACCCCAACTGGTCCGGGCACTTGAGCTGGTGATGAAAGCCGCCATCGACATCGGTTCCAACTCCCTCCTCCTCACCGTCGTCGATGGTGAGGGTGTCGTCCTGCACGACGAAGCGCGCGTCGTCGGCCTCGGGCGGGGCCTGCCCGAGAAGGGTGTGTTCAAGCCCGATCGCATGGAGGCCGCGGCCGCGGTGCTCAAAGCGTACGTGGCGCGCGCCGCGGATCTCGGGGTGCCCGTCTCCCAGATCCGCGCGGTCGCCACCTCGGCATCGCGTCGGGCGTTGAACGCCGCGACCTTCTACCAGGGCGTACACCGCGCCACCGGGCTCAAGGTGGAGGTCATCTCCGGCGAAGAAGAGGCCCGCCTCACCTGGCTGGGTGCCCTGGACGGGCTCACCCTCGCGCCGGGACCGGTCCTGGTGTTCGATCCGGGTGGGGGCTCCACCGAGGTCATCCAAGGAGAAGGCGCGCACATCCGCAGTCGCGTCTCGCTGGAGATCGGGAGCGTCCGCCTCACCGAGGCCTACCTCGGCTACGACACCGTGGACGCCGCCTCTTTCGGCCGCATGCGGGATGCCGTCGACCAGGCGATCGCCCCGCTCACCCTGGTGGCGCAGCCCCGCACCGTGGTGGCCACCGCCGGAACGGTGACCACGCTGATGGCCGCCGAGCTGGGCCAGACCACCTACGACGGCGCCGCCGTACACGGCGCCACCCTCACGGTGGGCGCGTTGCGCGCATGGATCGATCGGCTGTTGGAGGCCGGGCCAGCGCGGCGCCGGGAGCTGATCGCCGTGAGCCCCGACCGCGCCGACACCCTGCTCGCCGGCGCCACCATCCTGCTGCGCCTCCTCGAGAAGAGCCGACGCGCGTCGCTGAAAGTCAGCGACCGTGGGCTCCGGTTCGGCCTCCTGGTGCGGTAGTCCGGCCAATTTTCGGGTCACGGGCCCACCGCCGGGCCTAAGGTTGCGCGCCCGGCTTTCCGTCCTTCCGGCTGCCCCGGAGGACCTCTTGCGCCGTGCATCCGCCCGAACTCGAGGAAACTTCCTCACCCTCTTCGCGTTCCTGCTCACCGTCCTCCTGAGCGTCGGGGCGATCGCCATCGATCTCTCCTACCTGCGGAACCTCCGCTTCCAGCTCGGCAACGCGGCCGACGGCGCCGCGCACGCCGCCCTGGTCGAGCTGCGCTCCTCCTCCGACACCGCCGCCGCGCTCTCCGTGGCCCAACAAGTCGCCGCCGCCAACGTTGCCGGCGGAACCCCGGTCTCGCTCGACGCCAACGACGTCGTCTTCGGCGGCTGGGACTTCGACACGCGGGCCTTCGACCCCGACGCCGATTGGGTCAACGCCGTTCGGGTCCGCACCGTGCGGGATGTCGGCGCCAACGACGGCGCCGTGAACCTCTTCCTGGCCCCGGCCGCCGGGATGGGCCCCGGGGACGCCGAGGCCTTCGCGACGGCGGCCTTCCGGTTCCGGGACATGGTCATCGTCCAGGACATCACCGGCTCGTTCGCGAAGAGCATCGATCGCGCCCGCGAGGCCGACGTGGCTTTCCTCGACTACATCCACGAGCAGAACTTCCCCCGCGACCGAATCGGCATGGTCACCTTCACCGGGGACGCCACCACCTGGACGCCGATCCGGGACGTCCAGACCTACTACACCGCCACCCGGGCCCAGTGGTACGGCGACGGGGTCTCGACCTACTACACCTACGTCAGTCGCGGCCGCACCGTCGGCGCCTACCACACCAAGACCGCGGGCCTGACCCTCTGCTACAAGCCCGGCTACGCCGCGCCCTACAACGCCGCCTACATGCAGCTCTGCAGCCTGGGCGGCGACTACACCAACCCCGGGCCCGGCATCGTGCGGGGGGTCGACGAGCTCCTCGCGCTCGGCGACAACGGGAACGTGAAGGTGATTGTGTTCGTGTCCGACGGCCGGCCCCAATGCGCCAACGCGAGCGTGACCGACGCCTGCACCGCGGCCCGCATCCAGGCCGCCTACGACGCCGCCGCCTACGCGGAGAGCAACGGCATCCACACCTTCGTGGTCAGCTTCTGCGAAGGCTGCAGCGCCTCGCAGCGGGCGTCCCAGTTCGCCTTCAACGAACGCCTCGTCACCGGCATCGGCGCCGCCTACGAGACCCCCACCGCCGCCGATCTGCCCGCGATCCTGCTCGACATCGCGAGCGCGATCCCCATGGCCCTGGTGCAGTGAGTGATCATAGCGCCCCTAACGAGAAGTGCAGCCGCGCCAACGACTCCCCACGCACCGGGTCGAACATCGGGTTGAACCCCACGTCGATCGCGACGGGGCCCACCGCGGTGGATCGACGAACCCCGAGCCCCACCGACCACCGGAGCAGCGGATCGAGCCCGGCGCGCGCCGAGTCGGTCTCCACGAGGGGCGAGAGGTACCACACGTTCCCCACGTCGGTGAACAGCGCGAGGCTGGTGCCCTCCCAGCCGGAGAGCCCGAGCACGGGGAGCGGAATCTGCACCTCGACGGTGCCGACGCCCATCGCGTCCCCACCCGTGGGCACCCATCGGGAGGGCGCCCCGCGGTCCGCGTAGTCGAGCACCGGGTCCAGCGCGTCGGGCATCTCCACCCGCTCCAGCGACACCTCGTTCGCAGGGCCGACGCGATCGAGCTCGAAGCCCCGGAAGCTGGCGCCGCCCCCGAGTCGGAATCGATCTTCGACCGGCACCGACGACTTGCCGTCGGGGACCACCGCCGCGCCCCCGCGCCCCCGCAACAGCACCGTGAGACCACCCGCCGGCACGTACTGGGTCCAACCCGCCTCGGTGCGCACGAAGCTGGTGGCGCTGACGAACCGGTCGGCGATGTCGAAGGAGAAGCTCCCGATGCCCCCGGCGGTGGGGTTGAAGGTGTCGTTGCGCAGGTCGAAGAACAACGAAACCGACAGGCCGGACTGGAACCGCGTCGCCGTCGGGGTGACGGGCCGCGGGTCGGTCACGTCGGCGACCCCGAGCAAATCGAGCCAGGGATCCCCGGCCACCAGCAGTCCCGGATCGACGTCGAGCAAACGCCGGGCCTGGAACCGGTAGGCGATCTCGGCGTGACCCACCTCGCCCACCCGCAGCAACAGGCCCACCGCCGCGCCGGTGCGCGCCAGCCGGTAGCTCGGCTCCTGCTGCTCTTCGTTGAGCAGGATGTCGACGGCGAGGCGCTCTCCGCGCGTGGGCACGCTGGGCGCTTCGTACCGCACCGCGGCGCGCCACTCGGGCTGGAGCCAGTCGAAGGTCCACTGGTCACCCACCCAGCGCACGCCGGCCTGGCCGAAGGCCGTGAACCGATGCCCCAGCCCCCACAGGTTCCGGTGGCCGCTGCGCAGGAACAGCCGGGCCCCCTGATCGGTGGCGAGCCCGCCTCCCACCTCGGCGTAGAGGTTCTTGCGCTCCTCCACCTCGATCACGAGGTCCTTGACCCGGTCGTCGTCGCCGACCGGCTCGACCGCCACCCGCGCGAAAACACCGAGGTCGTAGAGGCGCCGGCGGATCCCGGCGATGCGGGAGGGCGCCAGGGCGTCGCCGGTGGCGAGGTCGATCTCCCGCTCGATCACCCGACGGCGGGTGTGCTCGAAGCCCTTCACCAGCACCGACCGGAGGTAGACGATCGGCCCCGGGGTGACCTCGATGACGCTGCTCCCGTGCAGCCCGTCGGGGGTGACGGTGGTGCGTACCCGCGCGTCGGCGTTCAGGTAGCCACGCTCGGCGAGCGCCTCCACGAGGCGGCGCGACCGGACGCCCAGCTCGGAGGGGTTGAGGGGGCGTCCGGCGAGATCCGCGAAGAACTGAGACCCGTCGACCTCGGGCACCCCGCCGAAGACGTCGACGCCGTCGAGCACCGCGCGCGGTCCCGGTGTCGCGACCACGGCGAGGTCCAAGGCCACCACGCGGCGGCTGCGACGGACCTCGGTGAGCGCCCCCTGGGTGAGCCGGACCGAAAGGTAGCCCTGGGCCCGGTAGAACTCGGTGAGCGACTCCAGCGCGCGCGCGATGCCGTCGGGGGTGACCCGGCGCCGGTCCAGCACGTCCTCGGACGCCTCGCGAAAGGCGTCCCGCATGTACCGCTTCGACCACACCCGATCCGTCTCCCCTTCGACCCCTTCGAACCCCACGCGACGCAGGCGGTGACGCGGGCCCCGGCTCCCCCCCAGCGTGACGGTGACCCCCTCCGGATCGGTCTCCACCACCGCCGACAGGTCGGCCTCGAGGTAGCCCTCGCCCCGGGCGGCCTCGGTGAGGGTGACGGACGCGTCCTCGGCCCAGCTCCGTGTGAGCCGCACCCCGCTCTCGAGCCCCAGCGTCTCGGCCGCGGCCCGGGTCGAGGGACGCCCCCCCCCCGCGCCTTCGAGCGTCCACCGCCGCCCGGGATCGACGAGCACCGCCACCGACACCCCGTCCGGCGCCGGCTCGATCGACGTGGTCACCCGCGCCTCGTACCAACCGTCGGCGCGGACCGCGGCTTCGATGACGTTTCGTGCCCGCTCGAGGTCACCGTCGGGCAGCGGTCTCCCGCGACGCACGCCGTTCCGCCCCAGCATCCAGCCGGCCCGGATCGGGCCGAGCACGCCGCCCCCCGACACGATGATGCCCTGGACCAACCGGGGTCGCCCTTCATCGATGGTCAGCCGGAGCACGACGTGCGCGGGGTCGTCGCCCGGCTCGCTGGCCACCCGGACGCGCGCGTCGAGCCAACCGGCATCCCGGTAGGCGCGCTCCACCCCGTCGGCGAGACCGGCGGCGTCCTCGTCGAACCACGCGTCGCCCCGGTCGCGCCCGCCGGCCGCCACGACCACCCGGTCCGAGAGGCCCCGGTTGCCGTCGACCACCACCCGCTCCACGCGCGAAGGCGGGTAGACCCGGTATTCGACCCGCACCGCCGGTACCGGGTTGCCATCGGGGTCCATCAACACCCACTCCTCGACGTCGACCTCCACTTGCTCGAAGTCCGCCACCCGCTGGAGCATCTGGATGTCGCGTCGGACCTCCTGCGGGTCGTAGACCCGGTCCTGGCGCACCTGGAGCAGCGGCTCGAGATCCTCGTCCGGCAGACCCCCGTTGGGCGCGATCAGCGTGCGCAGGGCGACGACGCGGCCGGTCCACATCTCGGGAGCAGCGGGGTCCTCGGCGCGGCTGAGCCCGGCCAACAGGAGCAGCAGCGTCAATTCCACTCCCAGCGGAGCTTGAACTCGGTGCCGTAGGCCCCGCCGATGGGGAGGGAGCGCCCCTCCTGCTGGGTCGCGAGGTAGGCCGACGCGTACATCCGCTCGGCGAGCCGGCGCTCCACCGAGACGTAGTAGTCCCGGCCGAACCCGCCGGTGACCGTGGTCTCGAGGGTGAAGTCGAAGTCCTCGATCTTCTTCTCGGCGACGAGCCGCAGGTTGCTGGAGACGGTGTTGGAGCCACGTTCGGACACGCCGCTCACGAGGCTCCAGCGGTCCACGAAGGTGTTGAGGAGCGCGCTCCTCTGGAGAAAGGCGGTCTGCCCGAACAGGAGGTCACCGGTCTCGGCGACCAGCGCCGCCTGAAGGCCCCCGTAGCGCTCGAGCTCCTCGCGGGTGTAGCCGAAGAGGAGGAGCGCGTTGACGTCGGCCTGCGAGAGCGCCGGATCACTGCTGGTGGTGCTCCGCCAGTCCGAGAACAGGCCGTTGACGCCGTAGTTGATGTGGTAGTCCTGGTCGTGGCTGCGAACGTCGGTCTCGAGAAGGATGTCCAGGTCGGGATCGTAGGTGTAGGGGTCGATGTAGCGGAGCTCGGCGCGGCTGATGTCGAACTCCCGCTCGTGGAGGTACATCCGGCCCCCGGGGTCGACCCGGATGTCGCCGGTCATGCCGGGCCGGGCGGTGTCGCCGATGATGCGCAGGTCGGCGCTGGCGTCGGCGTCGGCGACGTTGTTCCGGAGCTTGACGGTGTCGTCGGCGACCACGTGCAGGTCCATCGAGAAGTACTTCTCACTCTCCTCGGCGGCCGAGGCGGTCAGGGTCTCCTCCGAGAACGAGACGACCATCGCCTCCCAGTCGATCCGGTCGCGGAACTCCATCTCCTTCACCTGGATCTCGCCGGAGAGGAGGAGGTCGCCGACGGGGCCGTCGAAGGCGAGCTGGGCGTCCCCCACCAGCGGGGGCAGGTAGTCCAGGTACTGCACCCGACCGTCCACGAGGGTGGCGTCCAGCGCGTACCGCCGGGGGACCCAGTCCTCCGCCTCGATGGTGGACAACGGCGACGAGAGCGTGCCCCCGCCCACGACCGCGGTCAGCTCGGAGATGCGGTACCCGTCCGGCGTCGCGGTGAGGTTGACGCGGAGGTCCTCGATGGCGTGGGGGAAGTAGACCGTCCGCACCGTCGCCCCGTCCAGGCTCGCCGAGGCGCGCACCCGCGCGTCCTGCCCCGGAGGCTGCGTGTAGTCGAAGCCCACCGTCGCCATCCCGCGCGCCTCCGTGAGCCCGGGGACGAAAATGCGCGCGAGGTCGAGGTTCACCGTCCCGTCGCCCCGGAGGCTGATGCGACCCTCCGCGCCGGCCCACCCCTCGAACTGGACGGCGGTTCCGTCGGCCCCGAGCAGGGAGAGGGGGGGGATGTCGACGGTCCGTTCGTGCACCGAGAACACCCAGGGCGCCGGGTTCTCGAGCCGATAGTCACCCCACCGTGCCGACACGGCGTCGAAGCGGCCGACGATGTCGACCGGGGTGGGTGAGTCCCCGAAGCGCCCGCCGAGGTCCAGCGTCCCCGTGAGCCGGGCGTCGATGGGTGAACCGTCGGCGGCGCGCGGGTAGAACACGTGGAGGGGGAATCCCGCGAGGTCAGCGTGCAGGGCGTAGGGCTGATCGCCGTCGAAGGCCATCGTCCCGTCCACCTCGGCGGCCCCCCCGAACACCGATCCACGCCAGGACAGGACCGCGTCCGAGGTGGAGAAGTCGACCCGGGAGTCCGCCACCGGATCACCCAGGTAGTGGACCGCGGTCGCGGCGATGGCTCCACGCGGCTCCCAGTCGAAGAGGGTGCCGCCGACTCGGGCGTCGAAGCGCACGTTGCCCTGCAGCGGCAGGTCGAGCTCGGCGAGCACGTCGAGGTCTTCGAGGCGGAGCCCGTCGGTGAGGATCTCCAGGTTGAGCAGGTAGTCGCGCTTCACCGAGCCGCGCGCCCGCACCAGCGCCTCGTCCCGGCGGAGGGACAGCTCGCCCAGGGTGAACTCCCCGTCGTCCATCCACCCCACCGCCCGGCCCGTCGGGAACCGCTCGCCGTAGACGTCGACGTCGGCCAGGGTGAACGCGGCGTCTCCGGAGAGGTTGTAGGGGGTGCCGGTCAGCGAGAGGGTGCCCGTCGCGGCGCCATCCAGTCCGCCGAGGTCCACGAACACCCCGGTGAGGTCGGCGATACGACCGTCGACCACGCGGATCTGGGTGTCCATCAGGTTGTCGCGGGTGAAGTCGATCGCGTAGGAGCCCTCGTAGAGGGTCTCGCCGAGGGCGCCGCGCACCGCGGTGAACCACAGCCGTTTCATGTCGCTGCCGAGGTCGGCGGAGAGCTGGTCGGCGAGCGGAAAGCCGAGGATGACCGCGTCGTCGGCCTCGAGGTGGCCCTCGGCGGTCAGCGCGGTGTAGGACCCGCCGATCCAGCCCTTGATGTGTCCCGTCCCGGCCAGGCCGAGATCGCCGAGCGGCTGGAGCACCGCCAGGTCCAGCGTGGGCAGCTCGAACTCGATGGAGAGGGGCCCCTCCTGACCGAACCCCACGTCGGCCAGGGCGCGGCCCCGCGTGGCGCTCCCCGCCCGCACGTGCCGGGCGTCGAGGACCATGTGTTCGGGGGTGATGAGCAGGTCGCCGCCGATGCTCCCGGCGGGCACGGCGAGCAGGGTGTCGTGCGGACCGTCGATCGGGCCGTCTCCGACCTCGAGCCCCCCCACGTTCACCTCGAAGGGGCCGCGGAGGATGAGCGGGTTCCAGGTGCCCACCACGTGCGTCTCGATGTCGGCCCGGAAGTCCACCCAGGGCGTCGGCGCCACCGAGACCGCCTGGAGGATGCGCGCCAGGCGGACCGACTCGGCGACGACCCCGGCCGTGACGGTGGGCTCCGCGATGCCGATCCGGGCCTCGATCCCGAACGTCCCCTCCCCCCACCCCATCTCCACCTCACTCAGCACCACCGACATCGGCGCGGCCCGATCGAGCACCCACCGCCCGTGGAGATCCCCGAACCGCACCGGTATCGGCTTGCCGTCGGGGGTCTGCCACAGGGTCACCCCGGAGGCCGCCACGCTTCCGCTCACCTCGGGCTCGGCGGGCGTGCCGGCCAGGGTGGCGTCGACGTCGACCACGCCGTCGGTCCAGGTCAGGTTCCCGGTGCCCCCCGTCAGCCGGCCGAGGTCGACGCGCGCCGAAAGATCGCCGGCGAGCGAGCCGGACAGGTCCGCCACCGCCGCCCCATCCAGCGAGAAAGCCGGAAAGGTTAGATTGATCTCGGGAAGTTCGAGTGAGTGCGGGGTGAGCATCAGCCCGGGGAACCGGACGTCGGAGGCCGTCTGATCGATGGCCCCCGCCCGGACCCGCACCTCCCCGAGGCGCAGGTCGGCGCGCCCGACCCCCGCGAGGTCGACCCCGTCCACGCCCAGCTCCAACCCCTGGGTGTGGAGGGAGAAGGATCCCTCCCGGATCACGAGCTCCTCCCACGGGAAACGGCTGGGGGGGCGGCCCGAGCCCGGCTGACGCACCGCGTCGCGGAACTCGCGCAGCCCATCGGGTTCGAGGTGCAGCTCGGCGCGGGGGCGGTCGAGGGTCAGCCGCACCAACGCCGGCCGCAGCCCCGCCAGCCCCAGCCGCGCCGTCACTGCCCGCGCCGTGAGGATGCTGTCGCCAGTTGCCGGGTGGGTGATCACCAGGCCCACCACAGATCCCTCGATGGGCCAGTACGAAAGCTGAATCCCGGCGATCGTCACCTCCTCCCCGAGCAGCGGCTCCAGGGTGGCCTCCAGCGAGCGGGCGACGATGCGAGAAGCGAGCTCCGTCCGAGCGAAGATCAACGAGGCAAGCACGAACACGCCCGGGAGCGCCAGGAGGCGGAACCAGGTGCGGGTGCGTGACCTCATCTTCGCCAGTTGCATCGAATCGACACCGGGTATAGGACGGAGCGCGACCGCGCATCCTTCGGGGTGGCCGAGCGGCGGCAGCGAAACACTTCAAATCGTGCGGGCGTAGCTCAGTTGGTAGAGCACGAGCTTCCCAAGCTCGGGGTCGAGGGTCCGAGTCCCTTCGCCCGCTCCATTTGAGGGATTGGCCAGTCGCCAGTCCCCGAATGGGCGATTCCGCAGCGTTTCCAAGCCGCCGCCTTCGATTCGAGGTCCACGGGGCCGATCGTCCGACCTCTGGTCGGTCCAGGCATTAACTGGGCCGCATGCATGACCTGCGGTGCGGCCCCCCCGGCAATCCTCCCGACAAGCCCTCCGAGCGCCTCGCGCCCGGAGCCGACGTCAAGGAGCGCGTGGAGAAGCCCAAGATGTGGCGCGTGCTCGTCCACAACGACGACTACACCACCATGGAGTTCGTGGTGGAGGTGCTCATCGAGGTGTTCCGCAAGACCGCGGCGGAGGCCACCCGGGTGATGTTGACCATCCATCGCAGTGGCAAAGGAGTCGCGGGTGTCTACACAAAGGAGGTGGCGGAGACCAAGGCCTCCCAGGCCACCGACCGCGCCCGCGCGGCCGGGTATCCTCTCCTCGTAACGACCGAACCGGAACCTGAATGACCCTCTCCCGCGAGTTGACCGTCGCGCTCCAGCTTGCTTTCGACGTCGCCCGCCAGAAGCAACACGAGTACCTCACCCTCGAGCACGTGCTCTACGCGCTCGTGACCGACCCGCTCTCGGCGGAGGCCCTCGAAGCGTGCGGCGCCGACCTGAAGCAGCTCGAACGGGATCTCGACGCGTTCTTCGACACCCTCGAGAAGGTCCCCGACCCCGACCACGAGCCGGCGCAGACCAACACCTTCAAGCGGGTGCTCCAGCGCGCGGCGTACCACGTGCAATCGGCGGGCAAGACCGAGGTCACCGGCCAGCACCTCCTCGTCGCGATGTTCTCCGAGGGGGACTCCCACGCGGTCAGCATGCTGCTGAAGCAGGGCATCCAGAAGATCGACGTGACCTCGTTCATCTCCCACGGCATCCGCAAGACCCCGGCCAAGAGCGGCCCGGTCAGCGCCGGGGTGGGTGAAGACGACGCCCCCGCCAAGAAGAACCCGCTCGAGGCGTACTGCGTGGACCTGAACGCGCGTGCCGCCGCCGGGAAGATCGACCCCCTGATCGGGCGGGCTCCGGAGATCGAGCGCACCCTCCAGGTGCTCGCGCGCCGCCGCAAGAACAACCCCCTCCTGCTCGGAGACCCGGGCGTCGGGAAGACGGCGATCGTCGAGGGCCTCGCGCTGCGCATCCACGAGGGCACCACCCCCGAGCTGCTCAAGACGGCGCGGATCTGGGCGTTGGACATGGGGTCGCTGCTGGCCGGCACCCGCTACCGCGGGGACTTCGAGGAGCGCCTCAAGCAGGTCCTCCAGGCCCTGGCCGACGAGCCCGGCGCGATCCTGTTCATCGACGAGATCCACACCATCATCGGGGCCGGCGCCACCCAGGGCGGATCGATGGACGCGTCGAACCTGCTGAAGCCGATGCTCGCCAACGGCGACCTCAAGTGCATCGGGTCGACCACGCACCAGGAGTACCGCCTCGCCTTCGGGCGTGATCGGGCGCTCCAACGGCGCTTCCAGACCATCGAGGTCGGCGAGCCCTCGGTCGAGGACACCATCCTCATCCTCCGTGGGCTCCAGTCCGGCTACGAGAAGCACCACGGCATCACCTACTCGGAGGACGCCGTGGAGGCCGCGGCGCGCCTTGCCGCCCGCTACATCAACGACCGGTTCCTGCCCGACAAGGCCATCGACGTCCTCGACGAGGCCGGCGCCCATGCCCGCCTGAACCACCCCGGCACCGTGCTCGGCGTCGATGAGATCGAGGCGGTGGTGGCGCGGATGGCGCGCGTCCCTCCCAAGACCGTGTCCAACGAGGAGCAGCGCGGCCTCGCCGAGCTCGCCCCCCGGCTGAAGTCGCGCATCTTCGGGCAAGACGCCGCGGTCGACCTCGTGACCTCCACCATCAAGCTCCACCGGGCCGGGCTGGGCAGCCCCCAGAAGCCCGTGGGCTGCTTCCTCTTCTCCGGCCCCACCGGCGTCGGCAAGACCGAGCTCGCCAAGCAGATCGCCGAGGTGCTCGGCATCGGCTTCCTCCGCTTCGACATGTCCGAGTACGGGGAGAAGCACACCGTCTCCCGGCTGATCGGCGCCCCCCCGGGCTACATCGGCTTCGAGCAGGAGGGGCTCCTCACCGGCGCGGTGGCGCGGCAGCCCCACGCGGTCCTCGTGCTCGACGAGATCGAGAAGGCCCACCCGGACATCTACAACATCCTGCTCCAAGTGATGGACCACGCCTCCCTGACCGACAACAACGGGAAGAAGGCGGATTTCCGCAACGTCATCCTGATCCTCACCACCAACGCGGGCGCACGCGAAGGGGGCAAGGCGGCCATGGGCTTCGCGGCCGGAGACCAGCGCCAGCACAAGACGGACGACGCCGTGGCGCGGGTGTTCCCGCCCGAGTTCCGCAACCGCCTCGACGGCCACGTGGTCTTCGGCGCGCTGGACAAAGAGACGGTCCTCAAGGTCGTCGACAAGTTCGTGCTCGAGCTCCAGGGTCAGCTTTCGGGAAAGAACGTCGTCCTGACCATCACCCCCGCGCTCCGCGCCTGGCTGGGCGACAAGGGCTACAAGCCGGAATTCGGCGCGCGCGAAATGAGCCGGGTCCTCTCCGAGCACCTGAAGAAAGGACTCGCCGACGAGATCCTGTTCGGACGCCTCGCGAAGGGCGGCGCAGTCGAGGCCGACCTCGTGGGCGACGCGGTGGTTTTCACGTTCCCGGCGGAGCCGGTGGGCGAGGCGTCGGCGCCTGACAACGTGGGTGTGCCTACCTCAGCCGGTTGACGCCCCGACACGCGACACATAGCATGGGCCCTCCCGTAGCCGAGGTCCCCCCATGGAGAAGTCCCCCGCGTTCGTCGTCCCCGCTGGAGTGGTGTTTCAAATCACCGAAGACGGGGTGACCATCGAGAACCAGGGCGACATCGTCCTGCACACCGACTTCGGGCGGACCCTCACGCGCGTCACCTCGCACGAAGGATCGATCGAGGTCCACGCCTCCTCCACGGCCGGCACGCTCTCCGCCCGCGGGAACATCACCGTGGTCGGCTCCCTGAAGGCCACCCAGGTGGACGCCGGCGGTGACGTCAGCGTCAGCGGCACGGCCGCGATCAAGAACGTCACGGCCGTGGGCTCCATCCACCTCGCGGGCAACGCCACCGGCGACCTCGTCGAGGCGGCCTCGATCCGGATCGGCGGGGATGCCCAGATCGACCGGACCCAGTCCTCCGGCGCGGTCCAGGTTGCCGGCGCGTTCGGCGGCGGCACCATCCGCGGGGGCGACGTCGACCTCGCCGGGCCGGTCACCGCCCGCGGCATCCAGGGCGCGCGCAGCGTGCGCATCGGCAACGGCAAGGTCCAGATCGACGCCGTCATCGCGCCCGAGGTCCGGTTGGACGCCGGGACGTCGGGTCGCATCACCATCGTCGAGTGTCAGAACGAGGTCGGCTCCAACGCGGTGAAGGGCGGCTTCCGCCTGGCCGACTACGAGGAGATGTTCGGCGACCCCACCCAGTTCCTCGCCGAGCGTGGGCTCAGCCCGCTCGGGACCGAGGCACCCGCGCCCCCCCCGCCGAGCCCGAAGAAGGCGAAGGCCGAACCGCCGCCCCCCGTGGTGATGCCGGTCATCGAGGCGCCCACCGACCCCGAGCCCACCCCGGCGGCGGCGGCGGAAGAAGAGAGCCCCACGGTGGTCACCGAGGCGCCGCCCGCCACCCCCACGCCAGTCCAGATGGAGATCGACGAAGACGAAGAGCCCGCCCCCGCGCCGACCGCGTCCGTCGTTCCCGAGCACCAGCTCCATCCTCAGCTCATGGACGCGGTGATCAAGATCCTCGATTGTTACGGCGGCGCCGAGGTGCCGCCGGCGGTGATTCACCTG
>JAYVAS010000801.1:0-1773 GCA_043750895.1 Pseudomonadota bacterium | reverse complement strand
ATTCCGAATCGCTTTGATAGAGATCGTTCCTGGACAGGTGTCGCCCTCGGGCTGCCCAGATAGATGAGATCGATCACCTTCGAGGCGGGTTGATCATGTCCAAGCACCTCTCCGTCGCAGCCCATCTTTCGGACGACGAGCTCCGAGCCCGCGCGCGGGCGACGGGCGACCCCGATGAACGCCTGCGCTGGATCGCGGTTCTCCAGAAGAAGCAGGGCCAACCAGCAACCTTAATCGCGGACTTCTGCAATCGGAAGCCGGATTGGGTGCGGCGGGTGGTGCGGCTGTACAACACGGAGGGGCCGGACGCGCTCGTGGACGGGCGCGGTTCGAACGGCAGGCCCGGTCTTCTCACGCCCGGGGACTGGGAAGCGCTGCGTCACGCGCTTGAGCACGAATCTCCGCCCGGGGGCGGGTTCTGGAATGGGCCAAAGGTGGCGCGCTGGGTCGAAGCCCGCCTCGGCGAGCGCATCCATCCCCGCACAGGGTGGTCGTACTTGGTACGCATGGGATGGTCGCTGAAGGTCCCCGTCCCGAGGCACCCCACAAGTAGCCAGAGCGCCAAGGAGGCGTTCAAAAAAGGGGGCTCGAAGGAGCCGTCCAGGCAGTCGTACAGAGCTATCCTGACGCCGCTGTAGAGGTTTGGGCCGAAGACGAGGCGCGCGTCGGGCTGATTCCGGTCGGGCGGCGGGTCTGGGGACCGGTGGGGCAACGGCCTGTGATGTGCAGCCGCCGTCGTTACCTCTGGAAGTACGTGTTCGGCTTCGTCCATCCCGCCTCCGGGCGCACCGAATGGTGGATCACCTCCACCGTCTCCGCCGACGGGATGAGCGAGGTCCTGGCACAGTTCGCCGAGGCTGCTGGAGCCGGCGTTCACCGCCGCATCGTCCTGGTTCTCGATGGCGCGGGTTGGCACACGGCGGACTTCCTGGTAGTCCCCGATGGCCTCCACCTGGTCTTCCAGCCCGCCTATTCGCCCGAACTCCAGCCCAGCGAGCAGCTCTGGCCGTTGCTCAACGAGGTGCTCGCGAATCGTGACTTCGTCGACCTCGCCGAGCTCACGCAGGTAGCGTCCGACCGGTGCTGCGCACTCTCCGCAGACCCAACGACGATCCGCAATCGGACCAAGTTTCACTGGTGGCCGCGAGATTGGGAGCCCGGCGCCCAGCGAGCTGCTTCATGATCGTTCGGAATGAGGGGACCCGTTTCCGCGAATCGCGCGGCGCGCCTACCTCAACCCGCGCCGCACGAACACCGCCGCCATCTGGCGCCGCCAGGTGACGTCCCCGTGGGTGCTGGCCTGGGGCCGCGTCTGCTTGAACACCAGGTCGGCGATGGCGTCGGTCGCCGTGGCGTCCAGCGGCTTGCCGAGGAAGGCGTCCAGGCCCCGCAGCGGCTTGGGCTGCGGGTTGATGGCACCGATCACGATGTCCAGGGTGCGGGGCACGTCGTCGTCCCACGTGCCGGCGATGGCCACGCCCAACTGCGGGAAGTCGATCGAGTCCCGGGTGCGCAGCTTCTGGTAGCTGCCCCGGAAACCCGCGCCGGGGAGCGGCACGACGATCTCGGTGAGCAGCTCGCCCTTCTCGATGGCCAGGTGGTCCATGCCGTTGAAGCGGAACAGGTCACGCAGACCCAACACGCGCGCGCCGGAGGGGCCCAACAGGTGGAGCCGCGCATCCAACGTGAGGAGGACCGGGACGGTGTCGCTCGACTGGGTGGCCACGCAGGTCTTGGGACCGTTCACGACGTGGCACCACGTGCCCTCGGCCT
>JAYVAS010000800.1:0-10704 GCA_043750895.1 Pseudomonadota bacterium | reverse complement strand
CCACGGGATGCACACGTGCTGCTGAAGCAGCCGCATCTCCGGGGCGCCGTGGCGCAGGTAGTCGCGGTTGAGGTTGATGCCGTGGCTCTGGGTGCGGGTCCCGACCACCGGCCCGGGCTGACCGGTCAGCTTCTTGAGGTCGAGGCGACGGTTGGCCGGGTCGAGGGCGTCGTTGCCGTCGGGGTTGAAGAGGGGGACGACGAGGAGGGTCATCTGCTCGAGCAGGTCCCCGTGGCGGCCGTCCAGTAGGTCGCGCACGAAGGCGAGGCTTGCTTCCTTGCCTTCGACCTCGCCGGGGTGGATGCCGTCCATCATCAGCACCACCGGCTTGTCGCGGCGGCGGGCGTCGGCGGGGGTGCGCACCCCGGTGGTGGAGAGGACCAGGAGCGGCAGCTCCCGGCCCTGCGGGCTCCGACCGAAGTCGGTGACGTAGAGGCGGGGGTCCTTCCGGGCGGCGAGCCCGGCGACGAAGGCCATCACGTCGGCGTGGAGGGAGGTCTCGCGGTAGCCGGAGGATTCAGCGCGGGTTAGCAGCATGGCGGGAATCTACCCGGGTGGGTCCCGGCGTGGCGCAACTCCGGGAGACCCGGCGCAGCTTTCGCGGGCGCGCCGCCGCGGGCGACGCCGACCGGGGGCTCGCCGCGAGGGTGGGTCGCGGCGTCGCGTGGGGCGACGCGGACGGGGGGTCTCGGCGATCTCTTTTCGGGTCGGACTTGCCCGGCGGCGTCTCGTGCGCACCCTTCCGCCGTGGAAACGGGACCCTACCTCGGCTGGCACGTCATGCTTCGGCTCGTGGACGATCGCGTCATCGCGCGCGATGCCGCGGCACGCCGGCTCGCTGCGGCGCGGATCTCCGCGCATGGCGACGCCGCGGGGTTGATTGGCTATCGGATCGTCGACACCCACGTGCACCTCGTCGCGATTGGCACCCGCTCGGCGGTGGCGCGCCTGGTCCGGGCCGTCGAGTTGGGGCTCCGCGCCGATCTCTCGTTGCCGGTGGGGTGGGACCCAGCCCGGTTCGTGCCGATCCGCGAGCAGCACCATCTCGACCGGGCGTTCCACTACGTGTTGCGCAACGAGGCGCGGCACGGGCTCGCGGTCGATGTCCTGCACGACGCCAGCGCGCTCCCGGACTTGCTCGGGCTGCGCGTGGCGGCTCCCTACCTGCCGCAGCGGGTCCGGCAGGTGTTGCCCCGGGTCACCCGCGCCCAGCTGCTGGCCCACCTCGGTGTCGACACCTTGGACCCGGTCGAGACGGTCGCCGGGCTCGCGGATGCCGCCGCCGCCGCCTTCGCGTTGCCGCACCTCAGCGGGGGGGCGAGCTTCCCCGCGCGCCTCGCGGCGATCCACGCGTGCCCGGCCGCGTCGTCCGCCGTGCTCGCCGCAAGCCTCGGCGTCACGCCGCGTGCCGTGCAACGGAGCCGTAGCGTCGAATGCTCCGCCGCGGCGGTGCGCGCGGTCCAACTCCAGCTCGGGCTGCGGGTCTCCCGCGGGTCCGCGGCGCTCCGAGCGGGGGTCGCGGCGCCTGCAGGGTGAACGCGTCGCCTGGCGCGACGCCGACCGGGGGTCTCGCCGCGAGGGTAGGCCGCCGCGTCGCGTACGGCGACGCCGACCGGGGGTCTCGCCGCGACGGTAGGCCGCGGCGTCGCGGTCCCTCCTCGCCGGTGAGCGCGGACCAGGTGGGCTGATTCGGACTCCCCTACCTCCCCACGATCTCCTTCAACGCCGTCTCCACCGGGTGGGGCGCGAAGCCCAGATGCTCGATGGCGCGGTCGACCGACACCGTGACCGGCTCGTCGCTCTGGAGCCCGGGGACCTCGCCGGCGGGCGGCGCCTCGACCCGGAACTCGACGCCAAGCACGTTGCGCAGCGCGGCCAACCAGCGGGGGAGGGTGCGCTGCCCGGGTAGGGAGAGGTTGTAGGCGCCCACGCCCGCCCCCTCGACCATGGCGACGAGCGCGCGGGCCACGTCGTCGACCCACACCAGGGGCGCGAGGTCGTAGGGCGCGGCCACGACCACCCCGGCGCGCGCGCCGCGGATCCAGGTGTCCACCCGATCGGTGTAGTCGCCCTTGCCGATGACGATGCCGAGGTGCGCCACGGAGAAGGGGATCCCGTCGGCGTCGGCCCACGCCTGCCCGCGACGCTCACACTCCGCTTTCCGCTGGCAGTAGGTGTCCATGGTGGTGTCGGCTGCCTCCTCGGGCGTACAGGGCCAGCGCGGGAACGCCTCGGTGAGCGGCTCCGGGCCCCAGCGGTGGTACACCGACATCGACCCCACCTGCACGATGCGCCCCACCCGGCCCGCGAGCGCCGCGGCGGAGACGTCGACCAGCGCCGGACGCAGCGCGACACAGTCCAACACCGCGTCCCAGCGGGCGTCGGCGGGGAGGAGCGTGGCGAGGTCGGCGCGATCCCCGTGCACGTGGGTGACGCCGGGGACCCCGGCGGGATCGTGGAGGCCGCGGTGCACCAGGGTCACGGCGTGGCCGTGGGCCACGAGGTGATCGACGGCGCGGCGGCCGATGAAGCGGGTTCCCCCGATGAGGAGGACGTTCATGACGGGCTCCCGGCGAGGTCGAGGAGGAACGGAAGGGCGGCCTGACCGAGGGCGAGCGAGGCGGTGCGCGGCACCCCGCCCGCGAAGTTGGGGACGCCGATGTGGACCACGCCGTCGACCACCACCGATGGCGCGGCCAGCGAGGTGAGGGCGGTCGACTCGAAGGCGCCGCCGTCGGTGATGGAGAGGTCGACCAGGACGGTGCCCGGTTGGAGCAGGGCGAGGTGGGCCCGCGTGAGCAGGCGGGGCGCGGCGCCGTCCCCGTCGCGCACCGCGCCGATCACCACGTCGGCTTCGGCGGTCGCGCGCTCGACCGCGTGCGGCGTGGCGAGCAGGGTGCGCAGGCGGGGGAGGGCGCGCAGCGCGCCGAGATCGGTGTCGAGCACGGTGACGTCGGCCCCCAGCGCCGAAGCGAGCCCGGCGGCGCCCCGCCCCGCGATGCCGGCCCCGAGCACCACGACCGAGGCCCGCGGCACCCCGGGGACCCCGCCCAGCAAGAGCCCGCGCCCCCCGTGGTGACGCTGGAGCGCGACCGAAGCGGCCTCGACGGCGAGCCGCCCCGCGATGTCGCTCATCGCCGCACGTACCCGACCGTCCCCCGCGCGCTCGAGCGCGACGCCCCGGACGCCCTCCGGGAGCGGCGGACCCTGATGGAGCAAGGCGGCCACGGTGTGCCCGGGACGAAGCAGGGTGGCCTCGTGGGCCGAGGGGCGGAGCACCTTCCAGAGCAGCGTAGCCCGGTCGTAGACCTCCTCGGCGGTGGGCGCGATCTCGGCCCCGGCGCGGATGTAGTCGTCGTCGCCGAAGCCCGAGGCCAGGCCGGCCCCCTGCTCGATCAGGACGAGGTGGCCCGCGGCGACGAGGGTGCGGACGGCGGACGGGTTGGCGGCGACCCGACCTTCCTGCGGGCCGGTCTCGCGGGGGATGCCGATGTGCATCGCCCCTCCTACCCCGTCGTCGCCCGGCTCAGGCGGCGCGGCCGACCCGCCGGATTCTGGATAGCATGCAGGGGGCGTTTTCGCGCCCCACGAGGTGAGACTGGAACCGCAGAACGAAGCAGGCCTGTCCGAGCAGTCGATCGACTTCAACGACATGGATCGGCTGCGGGAGGTCTCCGGGGAGCTGGGGAAGCACCTGCAGGTGATCGGTCGGGCCACCGGTGCACGGCTGTCGCAGCGCGGAGCGCAGATCCGCGTGTACGGGGACGATGTCGCCGTCGAGCTCGCCGCGCGGGTCCTCCACCAGCTCTACGCCCTCACCGAGACGGGCGTGACTGTCAGCTCCATCGACGTCGACCAGGCGGTGCGGCTGCTGCGCCAGGAGCCCGACGCCAGCCTCGTGGCCTACCAGCAGGAGGTCATCCTCACCGGGGTCCGCAAGAAGAACATCTTCCCCCGCACCCCCCGCCAGCGCCTCTACGTGCGGGCCTTCCAGAACAACGACATCGTGCTCGGGGTCGGCCCCGCCGGCACCGGCAAGACCTACCTCGCGATGGCGGTGGCGGTGGCGGCGCTGCTGAAGGACCAGGTCCGGCGCATCGTGCTGTGCCGCCCCGCCGTGGAAGCGGGCGAGAAGCTCGGCTTCCTCCCGGGGGACCTCACCGAGAAGGTGAACCCCTATCTCCGCCCCCTCTACGACGCGCTCTACGACATGGTCGACGAGGAGCGCGCCGCCCGGCTCATCCAGCGGAACGTGATCGAGGTCGCGCCGCTGGCCTTCATGCGCGGACGCACGCTCAGCAACAGCTTCATCATCCTCGACGAGGCCCAGAACAGCACCCCCGAGCAGATGAAGATGTTCCTCACCCGCCTCGGCAACGACTCCCGCGCCGCCGTGACCGGGGACGTCACGCAGATCGACCTGCCCCGCCACCAGCGCTCCGGGCTGGTGGACGCCATCCGCGTCCTGCGGGGGGTGGAGCGTATCGAGACCATCCACTTCACCGACGCCGACGTGGTCCGACACCCAGTAGTGAGCGAGATCGTGCGCGCCTACGACCGAGCCGACCGTCACGACGAGAACCACCGAGCCCCGCGCAGTGGGGGCCGTGCGCCCGAGCCGACGGATGATTCGACTCCGTAGCTGGCTGCGCGACCTGCTCGGCGGGCGGGCCGGCCTCCGGCGCCTCGCCGCGCTGGTGTGGACGTCGTTGGCCTGCGCGCTGCTGTTGACCGACTCGGGCGAGGACCCGGTCCCCGACTGGTCGGTCGGCGACGTGGCCGAGTACGACGTGGTCGCCGCCGCGGACTTCCCCTTCGTGGACGCCGCCGCCACCCTGGCCCGCGAGACGGAGGCCGAGACGGCCGTGGCGCCGGTGTTCACCGCCGATCTCACCGTCGGCAAGCGGATCGGGAACCGGATCTCCGAGGCCTTCGACATGGCCCGGCGGCGGTTGCCGGCCACCGTCGGCGCGGAGGCGCAGGCCACCCTCACCGCCGATTTCCTCGCCGCCATCGAGGTGACCATCGAGCCCGCCGACCTCGCGGTGCTCCAGGCCGCCGGGTACAGCCGCGAGGTCGAGGACATCACCATCGAGCTGGTGGAGGTGGCGCTCCGCCGGTACGTCATCGCCGACCGGGCCACGCTCCCGTCGCCGCCCCGGCCGATCACCGTGGTGCGCGTGCTCGGGGACGAGCGGGACGAGCAGACCCTCGACGACTACGCCGAGATCCGCACCGCCGAGGAAGCCCGCCAGGCGGTCTCGCTCCACGTCGTGGAGCGGTTCCACTCCGCGCGGCGGCCCGAAGAGGTCCGCGCCGCAGCCGCGGTCGCGCGCGCGGCCGTACGCTCGAACTTCGCCGCCGACCCGGCCCTCACCGTGGCCCGCACCGCCGCGGCGCGGAGGGCGGTCGGCTCGGTCCAGGTGCCGGTCCTGAAGGGCACCCGAATCGTCGCGGCCGGGGACGTCGTCACCCCCCAACAACGCGCCCGTCTCGACGCCCTCGCCGAGACCCAGGGTCCCACCGGGGGCCGGTTCCTGTTCGGCACCTGGCTCGCGTTCACCGCGGTGCTGGTGGTGTCGGCGGTCGCCTTCGCCCGCAGCACCATCCGGAAGTTCGCGTGGCGCCCGGGAGACCTCGAGGCGATGGGGTTGGTGCTGGTGCTGGTGCTGGGCATCGGCCGCGTGGTCGGCAGCGCCGATCTGGCCCTGGGCTCGAGCGCCCAGCTCGGCCTCGCCCTGGCCCTGCTCGCGCCCGTCGGGGGCGGCGCGATGGTGGTGCGCATCCTCGTGAACAGCGAGAGCGCGCTGGTGTGGTCGTTGGTGGCGGCGCTGCTCGTCGGTGCCCGGCAGGACGGATCGGCGTTGCTGGCGACCTACTACATCGTGGTGGCGCTCGCGGCGGCCTCGGGCGCCGGTCAGGCGCGGGAGCGGCTGGCGGTGCTGCGCTCGGGGGTCCAGTCGGGGCTGGTCGGCGCCGGCATGGTGATCCTGTTGGTGCTGGTGCGGGCCCAGGTCAACCCGGGCGAAGCCGGGCTCCCGGACTTCCGCGGGGTGGCCACCCTGTGGGGCGCGGCGCTCGCGGGCGGCATCATCGGCGCCTGCTTCACCCTCGGGGTGATCCCGGCGTTCGAGCTGGCCGGCTTCACCACCGACTACAAGCTGCTCGAGCTCTCGAACCTCAACCACCCGCTGCTGCGGCAGTTGATGCTGCGCGCACCCGGCACCTACCACCACAGCGTGATCGTGGGCAGCCTCTCCGAGGCAGCCGCCGAGGCCATCGGCGCCAACGCGCTGCTGGCGCGGGTCGCCTGCTACTTCCACGACATCGGGAAGGGCCTCAAACCCCAGTACTTCGTCGAGAATCAGCGAGACAGCTCGAACAAGCACGACCGCCTCTCGCCCACCCACTCCGCCCAGGTCATCATCAACCACGTGCGCGACGGGGCGGCGCTCGCCGTCCAGTACAAGCTGCCGCGATCGGTCGCCGACCACATCTTCATGCACCACGGCACCGGGATCATCCACTACTTCCACGAGAAGGCGAAGGAGCAGGCCGAGGAGGGCGAGGTCGTGGACGAAGCCCTGTTCCGCTACCCCGGCCCCAAGCCCGACTCCCGCGAGGCCGGCATCATCATGCTCGCCGACAAGGTCGAGGCCGCCTGCCGCACCATCAAGGAGCCGAGCGAGGCCCGGCTGCGGGCGATGATCCAGCAGATCACCAACGCGGTCATGTCCGACGGCCAGTTCGAGAACTGCCCCCTCACGTTACGCGAGCTCTACCAGATCGCCGATTCGTTCACGATCGTGCTGCTCGGCATCTACCACCACCGCATCGAGTACCCCGCCACCGCGGGCATCTCCGCGGGTCGGGGCGCGTACGTACCCGTCCCCCGCCAGGGCACCATCACGCTGGAGATCGTCAACCCGATCACCCGCCCCGGCGCGACCGGCGCCCCCGGGCCCACGGCGCCCGTCGACTACGAGTCCGCCGACCAGCTCCCCCGCGTCACCACCCTCCCGCCCCCCGACGACTCCTGATGTCGGTCTCGGTGCGGCGCGCGGGCACCACCGCGGACTCGAGCCGGTTGCGCCGGGACGCCCATCGGCTGTTGCGGCACGCCGAGCTCGCCGACGCCGAGCTCTCCATCGTGCTCGGGGACGACGCCTTCGTGCACCAGCTCAATCTCCAATGGCGCGGGGTGGACCAGCCCACCGACGTGCTCTCCTTCGCGATGGGGGAGGGGGCCGACGCCGAGCTCAACCCCGACGTGCTCGGTGACATCGTCATCTCGGTGGACACCGCGACCCGCCAGGCCGCCGAGGTCGGCCACCCGCTGGAGCAGGAGCTGCGCGTGCTGCTGGTCCACGGCTTCCTTCATCTGCTGGGCTACGACCACCTCGAACCGGCCGACGCCGAAGAGATGCGCGGCGCGGAAGAGCGGTTGCTCGCGGTCCTCGACGCGGGCGGGACGGGCCTCGTCGCGCGTGCCATGTCGGCCCCGCTGGGATAGTCGCCGCCGCGAACGGGTGTGTGATGGCGAGCGAATTGAAGGACCGGGCCAACGCCCTCCGCGAGCGTGTCGACGCGCTCCGGGGGCATCTTTGACGTAGACGGCAAGCTCGAGCGGATCGCCGACCTGGAGCGCCAGGCGGGCGTCCCAGAGTTCTGGAACGATGCCGTCCGCGCCCGTGGCGCCCTCAAGGAGAAGAGCATCCTCGAGCGGAACGTCCAGCGCTTCGACGCCATCCCCCGCGGCCTCTCCGACGCCGAGACCTTGCTGGAGCTCAGCGAGGAGCTGCACGACGACGCCACCGCGGCCGAGGCCGAAGCGCTCCTGGACGGGCTCGAGGTCACCGTGCGGCAGGCGGAGGTGCAGCGCATGCTCTCGGAGGAGGGGGACGAGAACAACGCCGTCCTCGAGATCAACGCCGGCGCCGGCGGCACCGACGCGTCCGACTGGGCCGACATGCTCAAGCGCATGTACCTGCGCTGGGCCGAGCGCCAGGGCTACAAGACCAAGGTGCTCGACGAACAGCCCAACGACGAGGCGGGGATCAAGTCGGTCGCCATCCAGGTCGAAGGCCCCTACGCCTACGGGTACCTGAAGGGTGAGATCGGCGTACATCGGCTGGTGCGCATCAGCCCCTTCGACGCCAACGCCCGCCGCCAGACCGCGTTCGCCGCGGTGGGCGCGTGGCCGGACGTGGACGACACCATCGAGATCAACGTGCGGGAGGAGGACCTCGAGGTCTCCACCATGCGTTCGGGTGGGGCGGGCGGCCAGCACGTCAACACCACCGACTCGGCGGTGCGCATCATCCACATCCCCACCGGCATCACCGTGAAGTGCCAGAACGAGCGGTCACAGCACAAGAACAAGGCCACGGCCATGAAGATGCTGAAGGCCAAGCTCTACCAGATGGAGATCGAGTCCCGCCAGACGGCGCGGGACGCGGTGCTCGCCACCAAGCGCAAGATCGAGTGGGGCAGCCAGATCCGGAACTACATCATCCATCCCTATCGCCTGGTGAAGGACGTCCGGACCGGCGTGGACTCAGGGGACACCGACGGCATCCTCGACGGCAAGCTCCTGCCGTTCATGGAGGCCTACCTGGTCGCCCAGGCAAACGGAACCTTGAACGCCGATGGTTCGGGAGGGGACGAATGATCTACGCGTTGTTGTGGGGCTGTACCGCCGGCGGCAAGGACGACACGGGACCGGGCGCGGACGGCGCGTGGGGCGTCATCACCGCGGACCGCGCGGGCGAGCTGGCCACGCTCTCCGAGGGCGCCGGCTGGGCCTTCGATTCGCCCACCAACGGCAAGGCCGTGCTCTACCTCTCCGCCAACGCCGGGCTGAGCTGTGACGAGGTGGGCGCCGCGCTGGGCGGCCCCGAGGATCCCGACTGGGACCGCGCCGCGCTGCTCCCCCCCGAGACCTGCGCGATCTTCGCCTACCTCGACTACGACGCCGCCGCGGGCGGCAGTTGGACCGAGGCCGACGGTGTGGCGGCCACCGTTTCGGTGTCGTGCGCGATGGACGCGGGCGCCTGGGAGCAGTCCGACGACTGCCTCGGCAGCTACTGCTACACCGGGCACTATTGGCAGGGAAACCCCACCGACTACGACCTCTCGATGAGCGGCGGGGCCGGCGAGGACTACACCGTCACGCTACGCATGGACGGCTACGACGGCCGGTTCACCTACGAGTCGCCCGACCCGGCCCCGGCCGAGGGCGCGGTCGCCGCGGACACGTCCGCCCGTTGGTGCACCGAGATCGGCCAGACGAGCTGGTTCTCGCAGTAGCGGACGAGACGACCCGTCCGGGCGCAGGGGCAGGGTCAGACGCCCAGCCCGCGGCAGGCCAGGTCGGCGATGTGGCGGGCCACAGCGTCCGAGTCGGCGCCGAACACCGCGAGATCGGCCGGGTCGGTGACCGCGTAGCGGGCGAGCAGGTGGTTCACCGAGAGGAACACCAGCCGGTGGTCGCCGGGCGGCAGGTCGAGGGCCGCCACGGCCTCCCCGATGCGGCCCAACACCTGCGGGAGCCACCTGGCCTGGACGTGGTCGGGGAGGTGCTCGGTGTCGAGCACGTGGCGCAGCAGGACGCGGATCTCCACCCGGTGGGAGGACGCGACCCGCCACAGGCTGATGATGACCGCGTGCACGCGGGCGCGACGGTCGGCGGGGAGGTGGTCGAGGTTGAGGTCGACCCCGAGCAGCTGCTCGTAGATGCGGTCGAGCACGGCGGCGTAGAGGCCTTCCTTGTCGCCGAAGTGGTAGGCCAGGGTGGCGACGTTGACCCCCGCCGCGGCGGCCAGGGTGCGGGTGGACGCGCCGGCGTAGCCGTGCTCGGCGAACACCGGCGCCGCGCCGTCGAGGATGCGGGTGCGGGTGGGGTCCTTCATCCGCCCAGGCTCCAGCCAAGGGCGATGAGGGCCAGGTTCAGCATCGCCTTGGGGACGCGGCCGAGGCAGCCGAGCAGCACCGCGGGGAGCGGGGCGCCGGCGGCACCGGCCGCGACGACCGTGGCCGAGAAGGGGAAGGGCAGCAGCGCCGCGGCGAAGACGGTACGACCGGCGTTGGCCCGGAGCCACGGCGCCATGCCGGTGCGGTCGACCCATCGCCGGACGGGCCCCCAGCGCCCCAGCGCGCGCCCCAGCAGCCAGCAGGCCACGCCCGCCAGCTCGCCGCCCAGCGTGGCCGCGAGCAGGATCCAGCCCGCTCCCATGCCGCCGGTGTACGCGAGAAACAGGATGGGCTGGGCGCCCACGGCGGGCAGGCTGTCCCCGAGGAAGCAGCCGATGATCACGCCCACGAGCCCGTAGTCGGCGACGAACTGCGTCGCGACCGCGAGGATCGGCTCCCGGAACACGAAACCCGCGCCCGCGACCGCGGCGATGACGACGAGCAGCCCGGGGATGACCCGACGGGCGACGTCGATCGGGCGGGGCAGGGGTGGCAGCGTGCCCGCGACGGGCGGCGGGGGGCTCATCGGGACCAGTTGGCGGCGAGGAAGGTGTAGGGGGGGAGCGTGGGCGCGAAGCGGCTGTCGATCCACACCTGCGAGCCGATGAGGAAGGTGGGCATCGTGTACCCGGGGGTCGGGTGCCACATCACCAGCGGGCCGAGGCGGATGTTGCGGTCCTCGGTCGCGGCGCAGGAGGCCCAGGTGCCGTACGCGCCCATCCAGAGCTTCCG
>JAYVAS010000799.1:0-17462 GCA_043750895.1 Pseudomonadota bacterium | reverse complement strand
TCGAGGAGGAGGTCGGGGAGCCCGTCGCCGTCGAGGTCGCCGAGCGCAGGGGGGCTGACGCGCTCGGGCTGCGGCGCCGCCCATCCCGTGATGCGCGGCGCCGACCAGTTCGGGACGGCAGGGGGTGGGGCGGCCGGGGCGGCGTAGGACCAGGAGAGCAGCGCGTAGAGCATGGGTGCGGGTGGTTATCCTCGCCGTGGAGGCTCGGGGCTGGGATGGAGTTCGTCGCCGTCATCGAAGTGTGGCCCGGCAAACGCTGGCTGTTCCTCCGGGTGCCCAACCCTCCGCCCGCCACCCATCCCTGGGGCCGCATCCCGGTCCACGCCGAAGTGGACGGGGTTCGGTGGGAGACGAGCACCTGGGGCCAGAAGGCCGGCGGCGCCATCCTGCTGTTGCCGAAGTCAGCCTTCGGCCCCGACCGCGCGGGCGCCGAGGTGGCGGTCGCGCTGTACCCGCGGGTGTTGACGGACGAACCGTCCCCGCGTCGACGGGCACGGCGGCGGTGACCACCCCCGCTTTGCCACGTCCCATTTCCCGGCGACGACGACCCCGCTTCGACGCATACTGACCCTGGATGGACGCCGCCCCCCCAACGCCGGCCGCTGACGCTCTCGAGGTCGCCGTACACGCCGGCTGGCGCGGCGACCTCTGGGACTCTGCGGTCCGCATCGAGGGAGGCGTCGCGCTGCGGTCGGGCTGGTTCGGCGTCGAGCTCCAGGGCTGCCGCCGCCTCCCGGCGGAGGACCGCTACGAGGGCCAGGTCGCCGTGGCCCTCTTTTCGGACACCGGCGAGGACCAGTGGGTGCTCCGCGACGACCTCGGCAGCGTCGCCGTGCTCGCCACGCTGGTGCCGGGGCCGCTCGCGCAGGTAGGCCCCGATCTGGCGGTGGGTCCGGAGCTGGGATGGACGGCCTACCGGGACGTCAACTTCGGGGCGGGCACGGACGTCCGGTACGAGCCCTTCCCGACCGTCGGGGTGCTGGTGCGCGGCGGGGTGCACGCCAACGTCGGCCGCGTGGGCCTCCGGCTCACCGTGGCCAACCGCACCAATTGGCTCCGCGAGGTCGATCTCAATCTCGACCGGGGCCCGGTGGTCCCGGTGGGCGAGTGGCGCACCGCCCTGGACGCCGTGGTGCGGCTCCGATGATCGACCTCGCCCTCGGCACGGTGTGGAGCCTCTCCGGCAACTGGACGGCCCCGGGACTGTCGGCGGCGGCGGCGGTCCGGCCGGTGCCGGTGGTCGAGCTCCAGGTCGCGGCGGCCGGCTTCGCGCTCGACCGGGGGAGGACCACCGACGAATTCCGGCAAACGGGCGTGTTCGGGAGCTTGTCGTTCACCCAGGTACGCGGGTTCGGGGAGGTGACGGTCGGGGTCTTCCCCCTCGCGGTGGAGCACGACGGCTGGCACACGTCGGCCGGCCTCCGTGTCGGCGGGGCGTTGGTCGCCCGGGAGGTCGGGATTCAGGACCTCGACGACTGGGTGTCGGCCGAGGACCCGGCGACGCGCCCGGGGTGGGTGGTGAGCGGTGTGGGCGAGATCGGGCGCGGCCACGTCGGCGGGCGTCTGGTGCTCGAGCATCTGAAGTGGGTCGAGCCCGAGGGGTATCGGCCTTCGGTTCTCTGCCCCTCCGTCGCCGTGTTCGCACGATGGTGATCCCCTGGCTGGAGGTGGGCGTCCAGACCGTCGTCCGCTCCGAGGAGGTGGCCGAGTTTCCTGCGTCCGCGTGGACGCACGACCCGTCGAGCCGCCTGCTGGTGGGGGTGGTCTCCGGCCCGTGGGAGTTCGCCGGGTTTTTCTCGGCCGGGCCGGTCTGGCCGACCACCCACGAGGCGGAGGAGTTCTACCTGGGCCCGGGCTGGGAGCTGATCCCCGGGGGCCGAGGCGCGGTCCGTATCCCCGTCGGACCGGTGACCCTCCGCCCGTCGCTCGCCCTCGGCTCGTCCCTCCGGACGCTCTCCGAGCTCGACGAGTACGATTGGCGCAATGACCAGGGAGCGCCCGTGCGCCACATGAGCGGGCTTCGCGGTGCGGTGGGCGCCGAGCTCCTCGTCCCGGCCTCTGCCGCCACCTGGCTGCGGGTCGGTGTCGAAGGCTCCTGGACCACCCTGGACAAGCGCCCCCAGCTCGCGCTCGGGTTCGGCGTCGGCGCCTCGCTTAGCGCTTCGGCAGCGCGCTCAGCCGCCCCAGCGCTTCCCGCCCCTTGACCAGCGCCTCGGCGGTGTGGCCGCCGTACCGGGCCCGGTACACGATCCACACAGATCGCGGAAGGGCTCCGCGGCCGGTCCGGCCTCGGCGACGAGCCAGTCCGCGGCGGCCAGCGGCGGGAGCCCGTCGGGGATGGCCCACCCCAGCCGTCGGGCGCGGTCTCGGGCCGCGTCCACGAGGGCCACGAGGGGGTCCCGTCGGCTCCGGCGTCCCGGGATCAGGATGCGCCCCGCCCACAACTGCGCGACGATGGCGGCCACGTAGACGCTCCCCACCCCCATCACCACCCAGCGCAGGCCCGCCCACGCCGGGGCGGAAGGGGTGGCCTGCCCGGTGAGGCCGGCGCCGGCGCGACCGAGGTCGGCGAGGGCGTCCACCTGCCGGTCGAAGTTGTACTCGACCACCCAGCGGTTCCAGCGGTCGATCGTCCGGCTGAGCAGCGCCGCGAGGGTGTTGGCGGGCAGGGTGGGCCGTCCGGCGAGCGGGGAGGGGTCGAAGGTCGTCCACCCCGACGAGAGCGGCACCTCCACCCACGCGTGCGCCTGCCCGCGCCGTACGATCAGCGTCCGGCCGTCGTCGTCGACCTCCCCGGTCCAGAAGCCGGTCACCAGGCGCGCCGGCACCCCCCGCAGGCGCAGCATCACGGTCAGCGCCGAGGCGAAGTACTCGCAGTGCCCGGTCTTGCGGACGAAGAGGAAGTCGGCGAGGGGATCCCCGACCGGCACCGGCGGGGACTCCACCCACTCCAGGTTGCCCGAGAGCCAGTCGGTCATGCCCTGGGCGATGCGCCGCGGATCCTGCTCGCCGGGGGCGATCTCGAAGGCGAGCGCGGCCACCCGCTGTTCGACGGTCGGGAGCATGAGGTACGCCAGCGCCTGGTCGTCGGTGAGCGGCACGACGTCCGCCCGCGGCTCGGTTCGCGCGAACACGGTGTAGCGCAGGCGCGACGCCGGCCCTCGGTGGAACCAGGAGCCGTTGGCGTCGACCCGGGTGCCGCCCACCAGCCCGCGCACCGCGATGATCTCGGGGACGCCGAAGATCACCCCCCCCTCCATGGGCTCGAGCTCGAGCTCGGCGACGAGGTCGGCGGAGGCGGGATCGGCGGCCCGGGTCGGTTCGGGCGGGAAGGATGACGTCCAGCGGGAGCCGCTGAAGGCGTCGAGGGCGCGACCGCGCACGTGCACCGGGGTGGTGACGGCGCGATCGCGGCGGTCGTGGATGCGGAGGCGGGCGACGATGGCCTGGTCGCTGGTGTTGCCGAAGTCGTCGCCGAGGGTGACGGTGTCCGGCACCGAGGTGCCGCTCCCGGCGGCGAGGTAGCCGCCCTGGAGCCGCGGCAGGATCACGTAGAGGCCCACGGTGAGCGCGGCGCACACCACGGACACGACGGCCGCCCGGGCCCCGCCGGCTGCGCCGAGCTCGATCCGGAGCAGCGCCAGGGGGAGGAGGACCACCCACGTGGCGAGGCAGATCCCGAAGGGGATGCTCTCGGTGGCGAGCGCTCCGAGCAGCACGAGGAGGGTGGAGAAGAGCACCCCGATGCGGCCGTCGCTGGCGGTCCGTGCCACCCACTGGCGGTGGACGGCCAGCCAGGAGACCAGCACCGCGAGCCCCTCCTCGGTGCGACCCTGGGCGCTGAGCACCCCCGCCACGGTGAGCACACCGGCGTGGCCGCCCAGCCAGGCCGCCGGCGCCACCGGGGGCGCGGGCAGCAGGGACAGCACCGCGGCGATCAGCGCCACGCCGGTACGGACACCGCCGCCCAGCGCGAGGCCGGCGAGGCTGGTGAGCAGGAGCAGCCGGCCGGGCCAACCGGCGGGGGGGCTCACGGGAGCTCCGCGAGGACGGTGAGCAGGCGCCGCCGATGGGACGTGCCCGCCGCGGCGGCGATCTTCACCGACCCGGCGTGCAGCCCGATCGCGTCCCCGCGCGCGCTGTGCCAGAGCACGCGGCCGCAGGCCCGCCCGATGGCCCGCTCCCGCGCGTCCGTGCCCCCGCGGGCGTCGAGCTCGATGACCACTTCGCTCCCTGCTTCGCCGGCCCGCACGACGATCAGCGGCTCGCCGGCCCGGGCCGAGAGCGGCCAGTGGATCCGGCGCACCGGTTCGCCCGGTTGGTAGGCGCGGAGCCCGAGGAACTCCCCGGTGGCGTCGGCACCGCCGCGGGTGGCGATGCCCGGCCCGTCCCCGGCGGCGGCCACCGGGGGCGGCTCACGCTCCGGGGTGGGGTAGACGAGGACCTCGGCAGGCAGCTCCAGATCGCGGTACCGCCGGGTGAGGCCGAAGGGGTAGGTCGACGCGATGCGGAGGGTCGCGAACCGCGCCACGCCACGGTGGGGGAAGCGCCAGGTGGCCCCGACCTCCACCGTGCCGCGGGCAGGGACCTCGGCGAAACAAGCGCTGGCCCGCCCCCCGTCGCGCTCCTCCACCTCGACCCCCAGCGCGTCGCCCCAGCGGCGCGGGTTGGTGAGCCGCAGGTGCCCGGTGGCGGGCCGGAGCGCGTAGAGCTCGCCGGGCAGGCGCCGCGTCACCTCGAGCCCGCGGAGGTTCCACTCGGCGAGCAGGTTGTTCACCACCAGCAGGGCGAGCAGGGCGGCGAGCACCACGTAGACGAGGTTGTTGCCGGTGTTGAGCGCGCCGACGGTCACGCCGAGCAGCATCAGCAGGTACCACCACCCCGCGAACGTCGGCCGCACCTTGTTGTACCGGCCCGCATACGCGCGCCCTCGGGCGAGCCACTGGCGCAGCATGGGGTTCAACCCGGCGGGCCGACCCCGTTCACCACCTCGCGGAGGACGACCGCCGCGGCCTCGGACCCGGACTCCGCCCGGGGGACGATGCGGTGGGCGAGGACGGGGACCACGAGGGTGCGGACGTCTTCGGGGATGACGAAGTCGCGGCCGCCGAGGAGCGCGAAGGCGCGGGCGGCCTGGAGCAGGGCCTCGGCGCCGCGCGTGGAGGCGCCGCGGGCGATGGTGGGCGCGGTGCGGGTGGCGGTGACGATGTCCAGGACGTAGTCCTCGATCTCGGTGTGGACGCGCACGACCCCCACCGCTTCCTTCAGGCTGCGGAGCACCTCGAGGCTGAGCGCGACGCCCTCGTCGGCGCCGCGGCGGGCCTCGCCGCGCAGGACCGCCCGCTCGGACTGGCGATCGGGGTAGCCCATCGAGGTGCGCAGGAGGAAGCGGTCGAGCTGGCTGTCGGGCAGGGGCCAGGTGCCGTGCAGCTCGTGGGGGTTCTGCGTCGCGATGACGATGAACGGGTCCGGCAGCGCCGACGATTCCCCGTCCATGCTCACCTGACCCTCGTTCATGGCCTCCAGCAACGCCGATTGGGTGCGGGGCGGGGTGCGGTTGAGCTCGTCGGCGAGGAGCACGTTGGTGAAGATCGGGCCGGGACGGAAGCGCAGCGAGCCGTCGCGCGGGTCGAGGATGCTACCGCCGAGGATGTCGGCGGGGAGCAGGTCGCTGGTGAACTGCACCCGTCGGAAGGCGCCCCCGATGGCCCGCGCCAGCGCGAGACCGAGGGTGGTCTTGCCCACCCCGGGCACGTCCTCGAGCAGGAGGTGGCCCCCGGCCAGCACGCAGACCAGCGCGAGATCGACCACGTGGCGCTTTCCGAACACCTGACGCTCGACGCGTGCCCGGAGCGCCCCGAGCGCTTCGGCTTCGACCATCACTCGGCGGCGCCGACGTAGGTCCCCTGGACGGTCGTGGGGTAGGTACAGCCCACCTCGATGTTTTCGTCGGCGCTGTCGGCCACCTCGATGGTCTCGGTGCCGTCGAAGTCGAACTCGCCCTCCACGCAGGCATCGTCCCCGGGGTCGATCAACGCCTGACCGGTGATGAACCAGTTCAGGTTCCCGGACGGACGCTCGGCGAGCAGCACCACGGTCTGGTAGGTGAGCACGCAGCCCGACACGGTGCCGGTCGCGAAGGGCTCGCCGTCCACGTAGACGTCCGCGGAGGACGCGTTGAAGGAGATCGCGTACTCGTAGGTGTCCTGCCACCCGTCGGTGTTGCCGGGGTGGCACTCGTCGGGCCCCACCCCCGTGACGGTGAGGTTGTAGATCAAGGAGTCGGTGGGGATCTTCGAATTGTCGAAACAACCGGCGAGCAGAACAGCGAGTGCGATCACGGGGAGAGCCTCGGAGGCGGAGGATAACACCGGTCTCCCATTTCCCGCGTCGGAAGGATGAGTCCTTGCCGGCCGTTGACGGGAGTGGAGGCAGGCCCTACATTCGCGCCCCCTCGAAGGAGGCCATCTTGGCCGAACCCGGTTCGCTGTTTGTCGCCCGTCCGTCTGATGTCGCCGCTCTCCGTGAGCATCTCGATGCCGCCCGCGGGGGTAGCTCGCGCACGGTGGTGCTCGAAGCGCCGCTGGGAGGTGGCAAGCGCGCCGTGGTGGGCGAACTCATCCGCGGGCTCCCCAAGGACGAGGACTTCCTGATCGTCCGCGCCGCCCTGACCGACGAGGAGGACGGCCTCAAGACCCTCCTCCGCATCTACGCGGCCCTCTACGGCGCGCTCTACCGGGACCCGGTGCTCCGCGGCAAGGTCGAGATGATGCTGAACGCGCAGATGCCGCAGCACTCCAAGCGGGTGCAGGGCTGGCTCCAGGCGTTCATCGAGGGCCTCAAGAAGGCCGTCCCCAAGGAAGGGGAGGAGAGCTTCCAGGTCACGCTGCCGCGGGACAACCCGCTCACCGGCCTGGTCGAGATCCTCGCCGCGATCTCCCGCAAGGTCTCCACCGTGGTGGAGCTGCAGAACGCGTTCAACAGCCACTCGGTCTCCACCTGGCAGTTCGTCGAGGCGCTTCACGCCGCCCGGCGCGACGGCAAGCTGCTCCTGGTGCTGGGCACCGAGCCCGTCACCGACGTGGCGCGGGCGTGGATGCCGGCCCCGTGGCTAGATCTCATCGAACGCCGCGCGGCGGAGATCTCCCGCTTCGTGATCGCCCCGTGGGGCGCCGACGAAGTCGCCTCCTACGTCGCCTCGCGTGACCTCGCGGCCCTCGCGGCGCCGGGGCGGGTCGCCGAGATCGCGATGGGGCGCCCCGCCTACGTCGCGGAGCTGGTGGACCTCCTGAACGAGGCCGGTCGCCTCGGGGACGACCTCGCCGACGACACGCTGCTCTCCCTGACCCCCCGTGCGGTCTCGGGCGGTGAGCTGGAAGACGGCGGCGAGACCAAGCCCGGCGGGCGGAAGCATGCCGGGGTGGACGACGCGGACACGATCCAGTACCTCGCCGCGCTCCTGGGACTCGCGTTCCCCTCCGGGCTCGTGGCCGACATCGGCAACTACGATCGGGACTCGGTCGACGACCTCTTCGACGCCTCGCCGGCGCTGGTAGCCGAGCTCCAGTTCTCCAAGGGCCTGGGCACCTGGGTCTACCAGTACAAGAAGGGCATCTTCCGCCAGGCCATCCTCGACGCCCACCAGGCCGACGCCGACCACGAGCTGGGGCGCCGCGCCGGCCTGTTCCTGGAGCGCTTCCTGGTGCCCCGCGGGTACGAGTTCGTCGTGAAGACGGCCCGGCTCTACGGCGAGCACCTCGCCGGGCAGCGCGCCGGGATGATCCGCAGCATGGCCCTCGGCACTGATCGTCCCGACCTCTGGGCGATGATGCAGGACCACATCAAGTACTTCGAGTCGGTCACCTGGCCCGAGCCGATGCGGCGCACCATCTACGTCAACCTCGTGGACCGCATGGTCCAGACGGGCGACGTCGAGCAGTCCGAGACCCTGGTGATGGAGGCCATGAAGTGGGCCAACGAACGGTCCGACCGGGCGATGGAGGCGTGGTTGCTCTTCGCCGGCAGCCGGCTCGACGCCCGCCGCAGCGACCTCTACCGCGCCCGCGATCGCGCCAAGGACGCGCTGAAGGTCTACGCCGCCCTCGAGGACAAGCTCAAGGTCGCCGAGCTCCAGAACCACCTCGCGATGATCGAGTTCAACGACGGCAACATCAACGCCGCCCACGATCACATCCGCGCCGCCATCGAGAGCTCGGACGCCCCGGGCGTGGTCGCCAACGCCGAGTTCACCAAGGGCCTCATCGCCCGCAAGGCGAACAAGCCCAACGACGCGGCCGAGAACTTCAAGCGCGCCAACGAGCTGGCCGGAAACGCCGGGCTCGCGCAGCTCGCGCTCGAGGCGGGCTTCTTCTACGGCGAGACGCTCCTCGTCTCCGGCGACTTCCTCAAGGCCGCCGACGTCCTGGCCCGCGTGGCGCAGATCGCCCAGTCCCTCGGCAACCAGATCCGCGAGCGCAGCGCCGTGGCGCTGTTGTCCCAGGCGCAGGCCCGCAGCAAGAACTTCGAGGCGGCGCTCCAGATGGCGAACCGCACCCTCCAGCTCACCCAGGAGCTGAAGTTCGAGCGCCTGCTCCCCATGGACATCTACAACGTCGCCTACTACCAGCTCATGCTGGGCCGGGCGACGGAGGCGTTGTCCTTGTTCAACCGGGCCAAGGAGCGCGCGCCCACCGACGACGCGAACTTCCTCCGGGAGCTGCACTTCCACACCGGGCTCGCGTCGATGCGGATCGGCGAGAAGGGCAACGCGACGGCGTCGCTGCGCGAAGCCCTCAAGTACGGCAACGCCACCAAGGCGTGGCCGCGGGTGCTGGCTGCGGCCGAACACCTCGCCGATCTCGACATCGAGCGCGGCGACAAGGACAGCGCCGGCCGCCACCTCCAGGAGGCGATGAAGGCGGCCGAGGCCGGCAACCTCAAGGAAGAGCGGAAGGGCATCCGCCGCAAGCTGGACGAGCTCGGTAAGTAGGTGTTCGTGGTCGTCGGCCGGGTCCCGGCCGACCTCGCGGTTAGACTCTGGCATGCGCTTCCATGAACAGGTGATGGGCGTCTACTTCGACGACCTGGATGCCTTCCAGATCCTCCACAACGCCCGCTACCTGCTGCTGTTCGAGCGTACCATCGGCTCCTTCTGGAAGCACCTGGGCTGGGGGGGCGTGCTCGACGCGCAGCGGAATCCCGACCAGTTCCACCTCGTCCGGGCCAACGCCATCGAGTACCTCAGGCCGGTCACCGGCGTGTGCGACGTGCGGGTGCGCGTGTGGGTCGAGAAGCTCGGCAACACCAGCCTCACCTTCGGGATGCACGTGCTGCCGATGGACCACGACGAGGTCTACTGCAAGGGCACCCGCGTGATCGTCCGGGTGAGCCCGGAGACGCACCGTCCCGTCCCGTGGAGCGACCCCTTCCGGGCGCGGCTGCTGCCTTACCGCGCCGATGGCTGAGCTGGTCTTCAAGGCCCTCGCCGCGCTCGTCGTCTACGAGATCCTCCGCTGGCGCCTGCAGGGGGCGCTCCGGCGCCGGTGGCAACGCTCCATCGGCGGCTTCCTCAAGCGGCACGGCGTCCAGCTCGAGCACTTCCGGTTCATCGACCGGCTCTGGGTGCGCCAGACGCTAATGCAGGATCCCGAGCTGGATGCGTTCGCCGCCGAGTACGCCGCGCGGCGCGGGGTCTCGATGGGAGAGGTGCGGGTGCAGATCGAGGAGTACCTCGACGAGATCGTCCCGTACTTCAACCTCTTCTCGTACTACAAGCTCGGGGCGTCGGTGGCCCGGCGCGCCACCAACTTCTGCTACGAGCTGGTGTTCGACAGCGAGGGGCTGGCCCGCTCCCGCGCTGCGATTCCGGCGGGCGCGGTCACCGTGTACGTGGCCAACCACCGCTCGAACGCCGACTACGTGGTGCTCTCGGTGGGCACCCTGCGCCAGGTGGCGCTCTCGTACGCGGTGGGCGAATGGGCGTTGGTCTGGCCCCTGGACGTGCTCTTCCGGAGCTTCGGCTCCTACTTCGTCCGCCGCGGCGAGAAGGACCCGCTCTACCACGCGGTGTTGGAGCGTTACCTCCAGCTCGTCGCCAGTCGAGGCCTGACCACGGCGTTCTTCCTCGAGGGCGGGCTCAGTCGCGACGGCGCGCTCCGGGCACCGAAGATCGGCCTGCTCGAGTACCTCGTCGGGATGCTCCGCTCCGACCCGGACAAGCACATCGTCTTCGTGCCGGTGGGCATCAACTTCGACCGCGTGTTGGAGGATCGCAACCTGCTCGCGACCCGGACGGCCCCGGGTGTGCTGGCGAAGCTCCGCTCGCTGGGGATGATCGTCGTCCGCACGCCGATCATGGTGGCCGCCGCGTTCGCGCGGACGGCGCTGCGCGCGCACAAGAAGTACGGCTACGCCGCGATCAGCGTGGGCCAGCCCATCGCGTTGGCGTCGCTCACCGACGATCCGGTGGCCCTGGCCCGCCTCCCCAAGGAGGCCCGTCGTAACGAGGTGGCCCGCATCGCGGACGCGCTGCTGTTGGCGGTGGCCGGTGTGGTCCCGGCCACGCCGGTGGTGCTGGTGGCCCGGGTGCTCGAGCGCGGTGTGGTCGACCTCACCGGCCTGCGCCGGGCGGTGCGCGAGGAGATCGCGGCGTGTCGGGAGGCGGGTCGGCCGCTCGGGTTCGGCGTCGCGTACGCCGGCGTGCGCGCGGCCCGACCCTACGACGGGGGCGACAAGGAGAGCCTGGACCGGGACCTGATCGAGGCGGAAGAGGCGGAGAAGACGGTGGACCTGGCCCTCTCCCTGCTCAAGCGCCGCCGGTTGGTGCGGGTGGAGGCGGGTCGGGTGAGCCTTGCCGCCGACGCGGTCCCCGTCCTCGCGTACTACGCGCGCTCGATCGATCCGCCCCAGCACTTCGCCGCCCGGTGAGGTCTCAGCCGCGCGCGCGGGCTTCTTCCTGGCCACTCCCCGGCTGGACCTCGGGCCGCCACCGGAAGGCGGGGACGACTCGCCCGAGGATGGCGTCCACGATGAGGTCGCCGAGCACCGGCGCGAACTTGAAGGCGTGGCCCGAGCCGCCCGCGGCGATGACCAGCCCGGGTCGATCCGGGTCGGGGGCGATCCAGAAGTTCTCGTCCCAGGTGTCGCTGTAGACGCAGACCCGCCGGTGGACCACGGGGGCATCGGCGAGGTCGGGGAAGGTCTCCCGCAGGAAGGCCCGGAGCCGGAGATCGTCGTCGGCGCCGACCACCCTGGCCGCCTCGTCGCTCGGATGCATGGCCCGACCTGGGCCGTGGTTCGCGATCTTCACCACGCCGGCGGTGGGATGGAGCGGGAAGCCGTACCAGCCCGTCTGGGAGATGTCGGCGCCGAAGGTGATGAAGCCTGGGGACTGAAACCGCGCCGGCTCCGCGGGGCGGAGGTGGAAGACCGGCTGGCCCACCGCGTGGAACGCGCCCGCGACCGACGGGACGAGGTCGGGAACCCAGGCCCCGGCGGTGACCACGACCGCGTCCGCTTCGAAACGCCCGCCGCCGTCGAGTTCGACCCCCACCACCCGTCCGCCCCGCTCCACCAGCGCCGCGGCGCGCCCCGCCTGCACCGACACGTCCTGAGCCAGTCGGGCCACCACCCGGCCGCTCTCGGCCCACCCGCCGGTCGGGTTGGCGTAGCCGTCGACGTAGCGGCCGGTGCTCCACGCCGGGAAACGTCGGGCGATGGCCGCCGAATCCAGCCGCGTACAGGCGACTCCGCGCGCTTTTAGCCGAATCATGCTCTCGAACTCGAACCCCCCGGGGCTCAGCGGGCATCTGGTGAGGTAGGTGACCCCGGTCTCATGAAACAGCGGCTCCTGCCACTCGGCGTTCCAGCGACGCCACCCCTCGAGCGCGGTCATCATGCGGTCGGTCGCGTCGTCGTCAGCGCCGTAGTCGGCCCGGACCGCCTTGCTCAGGTCCGTCGATTCCGCCAGGGGGTGGGGCACCGGCCCCGGGTCGACCACGACCACCTCCCAGCCGCGTGCACGGGCGGCATGGGCCGCCGTCAGCCCGAAGATTCCTGCACCGACCACCACGATCCGCACGCGCCCTCCTACCCCGTTCTCAGCTTCGGTCCGCGCGCAGGTGTGGCCGGCCCGGGGCATCGGAGTAAGGTGCAAAAGTCGAAATTCTCCTTGGGAGCCGCTTGATGACCATCCTCCTCCTCACCCTGCTCGCGTGCACCTCTACGGAGAAGGGGGACGACTCCGGTCGCGTGCGGCCGACCGACACGGGCACGGCCATCGACACCGGCGGGGACCCCGAGATCTCCGGCCTCTCCGTCACCACCGTCGCCGACATGACCGCGGTGTTCATCGTCGAGTGGGACACCCTCTCGCCCGCCACGAGCTGGGTCGAGTTCGGCCCCGCCACGGCCTACGGTCTCACCACCGTGCCGTCGGCCACGCCTGCAACCCACCACAAGATCGTGGTCGTCGGAGCGCCCTTCGGCGCTGACTGGCACTGGCGCGCGGCCTCCGACGTCGGCGGCACGGTCGCGTACAGCGCCGATCAGGTGCACAGCGGCGGCCAGAAGCCCGCAGGTCTCCATGGGTACGACCGGGAGGCCTTCGATCGCTCCAAGGTCGACGGGGGCATCCGGATGATCCCGTACTTCACGTCTTCGGTCGCGGGGATCCAGGTGGTGAACGCCGACGGGGATCTCGTCTGGCACCACGAGTACGAGAGCCCGGAGGGCACCATCCAGGTGGCCCAGACCGAGGACGGCTCGGGCCTCCTGTACATGATCGGCGACCTGACCCGGCGTACCGACATCGGCGAGATCCGGTACCTGAGCTGGGATCGGAGCACCACCTGGTCGATTCGGGCCGAGTGGGCGCACCACGACTTCCAGCTCCTCCCCGACGGTTCGTGGGCGTTCCTGGCGGCCGACATCCGGGAGCGGGATGGCGAGCTGGTGGCCGGGGACGCGGTGATCCGGATGGACGCCGACGGGGGAAATCCCCGGTCGATCTGGTCTACCTGGGATCACCTCGAAATCCCGAGCTTCACCGGCTGCCGGCCGACCTACTACCCGGACTACTGTGACTGGACCCACGCCAATGGCCTCTGGTACGAGGCCAGCAACGACACCTTCGCGGTGTCCATCCACAACGACGACACCATCTACGTGATGGACGCGGACGGGGACAAGCTGTACGCCTTCGGCAGCGCGGACTACGCGGACGTCCAGCCCGCGACCCCGGAAGACGCCTTCGTGCAGCAGCACGGGGCCGAGTACCTGGGCGCCAACCAATGGGCGATCTTCGACAACGGGGAGTACCCGCCCGACGGGCACTCCCGCGCGCTGATCCTCGACGTGGACCCCGCCGCGTCCACCTTCGAGGCGACGTGGATCTACGATTGGGGCTCGCGTTACTCCAGCACGATCCTCGGGGACCACGACGTGCTCCCCAACGGGAACCACCTCCTGAGCTGGGGCTCGGAAGCTGAGGTCACCGAGGTGACGGACGAGGGGGAGCTCGTGTGGCAACTCGCCTTCGACCTCGGCGCGAGCCTCGGCTTTGTCGGTTACGAGGCTACCGCTGGTGGAGTCATCCCATGATCCTACTCTCTGCGCTCTTGGTCGGCTGTCCCGGTGGGGGGGTCAAGGAACCCCCGAAGGACGAGCTCATCTACGTGAGCGACGTCAACAACTACAGCTACGCCGCGACGATCGCGCTGGGCACCTACCCCACCGCGATCGGGACCGACATCACCTTTCATTGGGACAACCTGACCAAGGACATCCAGACCCACGACATCGCGAGCTGCGATGAGATCGACTACCTGTCCTTGATCTGGTTCCAGTACCTGACCATCGAGGAGCTGGAGGCCAAGATCATCTGCGGGGACATCAAGCAGTCCGACGCCGACGTGATCGAGGTCCAGGAGCCGGAAGAGGCCGAGCCGTCCGACTGCCAGGCGAAGATGTCGGAGACGGCGCTGCTCAGCAACTTCTTCGTGCCCGAGAAGTACTACGTCTACGACTACGGGGTCTGGTTCGCCCGGGTCACCACCGGGTCCATCAACACCCGGATGTTGCTCACCCTGGACCCTTCGGCGGAGAGTTCGGTCACCGACGTGTCCTTCGAGAACGACAGCTCCACGCTCGACTTCTCCGTGAACCTGCACGACCTCACCCCGGTGAACGTGCCGGCCGAGGCGCTCTCCTACGTGATCGACTGGTCCACGCTGCTCGCCGGTGCCAACGCCGACGGGTGTGAACCGTCCGAGATCAACGCCGCGGATCAGCTCTGGATCGCCCGCTACGACACCCTCACGGTGCCCGACCTCGAGGCGCAGTTCCTGAACCTCGAGCTGGTGGCCGACGAGGCCTGGACGGTCGATGCCGGTGCCCGCACCAACGTCGATCTCGCCGGCGCGGTGTCACTCACGGACGGCAGTTCGTTCGTGGACTTCTCGGGGGGCGGTACCTGGGTGCTCGCGCTCCGCTCGACGGTCGCCGAGAACCCCGCGCCGCTCTTCCTCACGGTCCTCAACGTCGAGTAGCGCCGCGTGCCTCTCCCCGCCGTATGGCTCTCCGCACCCGCGGTCCGGATCCCGTCCGTTCGTGAGTCGAATCGCGAGGTGCTCGCGCGCGTGCGGGGCAACTTCCGCGGCACCGAGGACGACTGGCGTCGCCTCGAGCGGCGCATTCGCTTCCTGTTCACCATCTGCGGCACCGACACCCGCTACTTCTTCGAGAACTCGCGCCCCGTCGCCGGGCACGCCGCCGCCGCCACGCGCGATGTGCTCGAACGAGAGGGCCTCGACTCCGCCGACGTCGGGATGCTCGTGTACGGGGGGATCGCGAAGGAGTACTTCGAACCTGCCACCGCGGCCGAGGTCGCCGCGCGCATCGGCGCCACCCGCGCGATGGCGGTCGACGTAGGCGCGGCGTGCGCGGGGATGATCGTCGCCGTCCAGGATCTCTGTGGCCGGATGGCGGTGGACGAGGGGCTTCAGCTCGGGGTCGCATGTTCGACCTCGGGGACCGAGGGGCACCTCGGCTACGACATCCAGGACGCCGCCGATCTGGACAACTTCGGGGCCGGACTGACCATCGGCAATGGCTGTGGCGCGTGGCTGGTCGGACGGCGGCCCTTCGCGTCGGGGGGCAGGCTGCGCGGGCTCAACCTCGAGTGCTGGAGCGAGCACCAGGACATCGCCCGCACGCCCACCCTCGGCAACTTCTCGGTGCGCTCGCAGGAGATGTTCGAGCTTCAGAAACACGGCCCGGGCTTCTTGACCCGCTCGGCCGCCAAGGCCGGCTGGGCGGTGGCGGACGTGGACCTCTGGGTGGTCCACCAGCCCTCCAACCGGTCGGTCCGCGAGACGGCGAGTGAGATGGGGGTTCCCCACGACCAGATGCCCGAGCTGCACCAGCTCTACGGGAACACCGAGACCAGCTCGGTGCCGATGAGCCTCGCCTGGCTCGAGGGCCAGGGCCGATTGGCGCCGGGCATGCGCGTCGTGCTGGGGTCGGCCGCCGCCGGGTTCGTCCTGGCGAGCGTCTGCGTCGAGTGGGGCGGGTAGGAGCCGGGCGCGGGCCCGTCTCCGTCGTCCGCGCGGTTCAGTTCTCCGGCGCGCCGGCCAGGATCCAGGACTCGAACATCGCGATCTCGGGGGCGGCGAGGAAGAGCTCGGTGGGCATCCGCGTCCCCGTGCCCCCCACCTCGGCCTGGCGATCGTTCAGCTTCAGGTAGAGGTAGCTGGCCTCCGGATCCCCCGGCTCGATCCGCTTCATCGTCGGGACCTGGTCGCTCGGGACGTCGACGATCGCGGCGTACGCGGCGCCGTGGCTCAGGTCCATCCCGGCCTGCCCCTCGTCGTTCGGGACGGGATCGGGGGGAAAGTGGCAACCCGTGAAGGCGCAGTTCCGATCGAAGATGAAGGTGAGGTTCTCCGAGAAGGTGACGACGTCCTCGGTGGTGGTCACCGCGGTGTCGTCAGGCTTGTCGGTGCAGGCAAGAAGCAGGAGAGCTACCACGCTGAGGCTCCGTGGATGACGCGGACCGCGCCGTTGACCATGTCCGCAAGGTACAGGTTGCCGCGATCGTCGAAACGAAGGTCGACCGGGTAGTTGAGCTCGGCATCCTCGCACGGCCCGGCGTCGCCGGTGTACGCCGCGAGGCCGTTCCCCGCCACCGTTTCGATGGTGCCATCGGCGAGGATCCGGCGCAGCGCGTGGTTGCCGGAGTCGGCGACCCAGAGGGTGTCGTCGGGCGCGAGGGTGACCCCTTCGGGGGCGTACAGGGTCGCGGAGAGGGCGTCTCCGCCGTCCCCCGAGTAGCCGCGGGCGCCGTTGCCCACCACGGTCCGGATGGTGTCGTCGACGAGGTCGATGGCCCGGATCACGTGGTTGAAGGAGTCGGCCACGTAGAGGGTGTCGCCGACCAGGGCGAGACCGGTCGGATTGTGGAGCAGCGCGCCGATGGCGGGCCCGCCGTCGCCGCCGTACCCGGCGATCCCGCGCCCCGCGAGGGTGTTGATGTTGCCGTCCGTCGTGACCACCCGGATGACGTGGTTCAGCGTGTCGGCGACGTAGAGCGTTCCGTCCTCCGCGAGCGCGAGGCCCGCCGGGCCGGCCAGTTGGGCTTTCGCCGCCGGTCGACCGTCCCCGGTGTACCCCTCGTTGCCGTCCCCGATCACGACGTTCACGATGCTGTCGGTGTCCACCCACAGGACCCGGTTCTCGTGGATCGCCGCCACGTAGAAGCTCCCGTCGGGGAGGAACTGGATGTCCGCGGGAAAGTCCACCGGGGAGTCGGTGGCGCGCAGCCCCGCGGTCGAGGAGAGGTGGAAGCCGTTGCCGAGGAGCGTCTCCACCGTGCCCGCGTCGGTCACGCGGCGGACCCGGTAGTTGTTCATGTCCGCGACGACGAGCCGCCCCTCGAGGTCGAACTGCACCGCCTGGGTCCAGTAGAAGTAGGTCTCGTCCGCCGGCCGCCCGTCGCCGTTGAAACCGAGATTTCCGGTGCCCACCGTCGTGCAGATGACGCCGATGGCCGCGCAGGGGTCGGGGACGTCTTCCTCAGCGGGCGTGCAGGCGCCGAACAGCAGGGCGAGTAGGGCCAGACGGTCGAGCCGGGGAGGCGACGGGGAGAGGTGTCTGGCGTACAAGCGCGAACCCGAAAGGACTGTACATCCCCGCCGGGTCACCCGCCAGTCAGCGCGCGACGGTCTGCAACACGCGCGCGGTCTCGTCGGCGTTGATGAAGTGCTGTCGGGACACCACCCGCCCGGTCGCGTCCAGCACGTACCCCGTGTTCGGATGCCCACCCCACCCGCGCAACACGGCCTCCCCCATCTCGTCGACGACGATGGTCGCTTCGAGGCCCAGGGCGTCCTTGGTGAGCAGCGCGCACTTCTGGCGCTGCTCCCACGACGTGTGGGACGCGATGGCGATGCCCTCCCGGGTGTTGA
>JAYVAS010000798.1:0-4105 GCA_043750895.1 Pseudomonadota bacterium | reverse complement strand
GCCAGGCGCTCCGGAGCGCTCGCCTGCTCGCGGGGCAGCGATCGACCCAGCGGTCGGCTCAGCGCCGCCTCGATCCCGTCCTGCGGGCCGTCGGTGGGGGCGTGGGTCGCGACCACCCAGCGGGCGACCCCCGCGCCGTGCGCGCGCGCCGCGATCCACGCGGCCAGCCGGCTCTTGCCGACCCCGGAGGGCCCGATGAGCGCCACGCCGCCGCCGTGCGGGTGGGTGAGGGCGTCCCGGAGCGCGGCCCAGAGGGCGTCGCGCTCGCGGAGCCGTCCGGTGAGGGGGACCGGTCGGAGCCCCAGCAGGCCGAGCCCGGTGTTCACCGGCAGGGAGGCGGTGGCCATCGGCTCGGGGCGCCAGTCCACCGCGAGGGCGGGGGACCCGTCGGGGGTGTCGTCGGTGGCGAGCAGGTCGAAGGAGTCGGACGGGGCGGCGCGCGCGCTGGTGCGGGGCGAATCGAGGGCGAGGAGGGCGTGGTGGGCGTGGGCGGCGAACTGGAACCGCGCCTCCGGGGACTTGGCGAGCAGTTGGCGCAACCAGCTCCCGAGGCCGTTCGGCACGTCGAAGCGCGACCGGAGGGTCGGCACCGGGGCATGGACGTGCGCGCTCCGGACGTCCTGGGCGCTGCCAGGGAAGGGGGGCGCGCCGGAGACGAGCTCCCACGCGAGGCAGCCCAGTCCGTACAGGTCGCTCCAGGGACCAAGCTCGGCGTCGGCCCCGCGCGCCTGCTCCGGAGACATGTAGAGGGGGGTGCCGGCGGTGGCGCCGGCGGACTCCTCGTCCGCGGGCTCCGAGAGGATGCGGGCGATGCCGAAGTCGGCGAGCTTCCAGTCGGCGTCGGGGCCTCCGACGCGCAACACGTTGCCAGGCTTGAGGTCGCGATGGAGCACGCCGCGGGCGTGCGCGTGGGCGAAGGCGTCGAGGAGCGCCAGCAGCACCCGGCGTGCTTCTGCCCAGTGCACCAGCGGCATCCGTCCGAAGAGGGAGCCGCCGTCGGCCCACTCCATCACCAGGAACGGGCTGTGCGCCGGGACGTCGGGGACCCCGGCGGGCACCACGCCGTGGTCGAAGACGGTGACGATGCGCGGGTGATCGAGCGCCGCGACCGCGCGCACCTCGTGGCGGAACAGCTCGCCGAAGTGCCGCTCGCGCGCGCGCTCGTCGGTGAGCACCTTGAGGGCGACCGGTCGGCCGCTGCTCCGGTGCGTGGCGCGCCACACGACCCCCATGCCGCCCGATCCGGCCAGGCGGTGAAGGTCGAAAGCGCCGATCGCGCGGTGCGGGTGCATCGTTGTCCTGCTACCGCGTGGGTTACCTTTCGGCCCCCTGGAGGCTGGATGAACAAGGTGCTCCCCTCGGCCGAGGCCGCTGTGGCCGACATCCCCGACGGCGCGACGCTGATGGCCGGCGGGTTCGGTCTGTGCGGGATTCCCGAGAATCTCATCCTGGCGGTGCGCGCACGGGGGGTCAAGGGCCTGACGGTGGTGTCGAACAACGCCGGGGTCGACGACTTCGGGCTGGGCATCCTGCTCCAGACCCGCCAGGTCCGGAAGATGATCTCCAGCTACGTCGGGGAGAACAAGGAGTTCGAGCGCCAGTTCCTCTCCGGAGAGCTGGAGGTCGAGCTCTGCCCTCAGGGCACCCTCGCCGAGCGGATTCGGGCCGGCGGGGCCGGGATCCCCGCCTTCTTCTCGCCCACCGGCTACGGCACGGTGGTCGCGGACGGCAAGGACATCCGCTGGTACGACGGGCGGCCCTACGTCCTGGAGAGGGCCCTGTACGCCGACTTCGCCTTGGTCAAAGCCTGGAAAGGCGACAAGGCCGGCAACCTCGTCTACAAGGCCACGGCCCGGAACTTCAACCCGATGATGGCCAGCGCGGCGCGGGTCACCATCGCCGAGGTCGAGGAGCTGGTCGAGGTCGGCGAGCTGGACCCCGACCAGATCCACACCCCCAGCATCTTCGTCCACCGCATCCTCCAGGGTGCCCATTACGAACGGCGCATCGAGAAGCGCACGGTCCGGGAGGCCTGAGCCATGCCCCTCACGCGTGATGCAATGGTCAAGCGGGCCGCCCGGGAGCTCCGGGACGGCTTCTACGTGAACCTCGGGATCGGGATTCCCACGCTCGTCGCGAACTTCATCCCGGACGGGGTCGACATCGTCCTCCATTCCGAGAACGGCCTGTGCGGTATGGGGCCATTCCCGACCGAGGCCGAGGTCGACGCCGACCTCATCAACGCCGGAAAGCAGACGGTCACCGCGCTCCCGGGGGCGAGCTTCTTCTCCTCGGCCGACAGCTTCGCGATGATCCGGGGCGGGCACGTGGACCTCACCATCCTCGGGGCGATGCAGGTCAGCGCCCAGGGGGACCTCGCGAACTGGATGATCCCCGGCAAGATGGTCAAGGGCATGGGGGGCGCGATGGACCTCGTCGCCGGGGCGCGGCGGGTGGTGGTCACCATGGAGCATGTGGCGAAGGGCAACGAACAGAAGTTGCTCCTCAGTTGCACGCTGCCGCTCACGGGGGTGCGCTGCGTCGACCTCCTCATCACCGACTACGGCGTGTTCACCTTCAAGGGCGGGCTCACGCTGATCGAGATCGCCGCCGACCTGACCGTCGAGCAGGTCCGCGCCGCAACGGGGGCGCCGTTCAAGGTCGCGGCGGACCTCGTGTCCCTGCCGGTCGACGGGTAGCTCGAAACGAGCGACGCCCCCGACTCCCCGCGAAGGGAAGAGGGGGGCGTCACCGGAAGCCGTCGGTCCGGGTTGGGCCGCAGCCGCTTAGTGGACGGTGCTGGTCTTCCGGACCAGGACGCTCGAGCCGGCCTTGCCGGGCACGCCGCCGCGCACGAAGAGCAGCTGACGTTCGGCGTCGATCTTCACGATGTTGAGGTTCTGAACGGTGACCCGCTCGTTGCCCATCTGGCCGGGCATCTTCACGCCCTTGAAGGTCATACCGGGGGTGAGGCGGGTGCCGATCGAGCCGCCGTGGCGCTTGTACTCGTGCGCGCCGTGGGTGCGCTTGAACCCGGAGAAGTTGTGCCGCTTCATGACGCCGGAGAAGCCGGAGCCCTTCGACGTGCCCGTGACGTCGACCCGCTCGCTGGTGGCGAAGAAGCTGCTGATGTCGAGCTTGGCGCCGACCTGGTGCTTCGCCGCTTCCGCCTCGAGTACGCGGATCTCCTGCACCAGCCGGGGCGCGGCGTCGAGGCCGGCCTTCTTGGCGTGCCCGAGCTCGGCCTTGGTGGTGCGGCTGGCCTTCTTGGCGCCGATGCCGAGCTGGAGGGCGGCGTAGCCGTCCTTGGTGGCGCCGGTCTTGACCTGAAGGACGGTGTTGGGCTCGATCTGGATGACGGTGACGCCCTGGACGTTGCCGGCGGCGTCGTGGAACTGGGTCATGCCCAGCTTACGGCCCAGAAGGCCAACTTTCATGTTCGACATGGAATGCTCGCATTGGACGGCGCGGCCGTCGTACGGGTTGATGGAGAGCCGGGGCGGTTAGCGCGGCGTCCCGGGGTTGGCAAGGGCGCGGCGCGCGGAGCCGCTTCGTCAGTTGATGCCGATCGCCGACAGCTCGATGATGTAGTCGGGCTGCGACGGATCATCGGAGAGGATGTGTACGACGTTCTCGTCGAAGGCGGTGAGCGGCACTTCGACGCACACGCTGGTGGCCCGGTAGCTGACTTGAAACAGCGCGGCGTCCCCGGGGGCGAGGACGGTCGCGCCCCGCCAGCCGACGATGGTGAAGTCGCCGCAGGTCGAGACCGTGTCGTTGTTTACGTACACGTCGGACACGCTGAGGTCCATGTCGCCGATGTTGGAGATCTCGACGGTGGCGCTGGACGGGATCCCCAGGATGGAGATGAACGAATCCAAGGTGTAGGGGTCGCCGCCGGTGTCGACGTCGATGATGCCCGAGCACACGTCGCAGAGGTCGGCGCCTTCGCCGGTGAGCGTCACCGTGGACGCGCCGTCCGGGTCGTCCGAGGTCACGGTCAGGGTGCCGTTGTAGGTCCGGATGCTGGACGGCGAGAACAGCACCGTGGCCGTCTCCGAACCGCCGGGCCGGATCACCTGAGGCAGGCTCATCGACGTGGTGG
>JAYVAS010000797.1:0-6193 GCA_043750895.1 Pseudomonadota bacterium | reverse complement strand
CCGACCCCCACGCGCACCAGGCCGGTGGCCCCGGCGAGCACCAGAAGACGGGCCTCGCCGTGGATGTCCCAGGTGTCGTCGAAGGTGTGTCGGACCGTGGGCCCCGCCCCGTAGCCGATGAACACCGCGCCTTTGCCAAGCCGGGCATCGAGGCCGGTGCCAAAACCAAACGTGGTGGTGCCCGCGAGAGCCGCCGCGACGAGGAGGATCACTCGGCCTCCGCGTAAGCGGCCACGATGGCCGCGGTGAACCCCCCGACCTGGGTGAAGAATTCCGGGTCGAGCGTCTCGAGGGTGTCCTCCGGGGTGTGGTACTTCGGGTTCCGGAATTCGGTGGTGTCGGTCAGGAACACCCCGCCCACCCCGCGGGCCCAGAAGGGCGCGTGGTCGCTGCGGAGCAGGTCCGTCTCCAACGCGGAGTGCGCGGTCCCGTTGGCGAGCACCCCGGCCGTCTTCACCGGTTGGGGCAAGGTCGGCCCCAGCGCAAGGACCGCGGCGAGGTCGTCCTGGGAGCCCTCGGCAGCGATGACCGCCAGGAAATCCCCGGTGTCGGGCGCGTCCAGGCCCAGGATGGACTTCTGGCTCCCGGGCGTGCTGTCGGTGTAGGCCACGGAGTCGAGGTTGACGATGCGGTACAGCCCGTCCGTCCCTGCGTCGGCGTAGGCAGCCGCCCCCACGAGGCCCTCCTCCTCCCGGTCGAAGGACGCGATGCGGATGGTCCGGTCGGGGTTGGTGTCGGCCAGCACCCGCGCCACCTCGAGGATCACCGCCACGCCGGACGCGTTGTCGTCGGCGCCGAAATACCAGGCGTCGTGGTGGGCCGAGACGAGCACGATCTCGTCGGCGTGGGATGCCCCCGGGATGTCAGCGGTGACGGTCTTCAGGCCCCGCTCGCCGTCGGGCACGGTGACCACCGGGGTCAGCCCGTAGCTGGCGAGCACGCCGGCCACGTAGTCGGCGCTGTTGAGGTGGGTGAAGGTCATCCCGGCGTAGCGCGACTCGGGCGGCTGGTAGGGCTCCTCGGCGACCCGGCCTTCGATGAGGTTCTTGACGTGGTCCATGAGCGCCGAGCCGTTCACGCGGGCGGCGGCGGTCTGTGCAACGGCGGTCTGGGCGTCAGAGAAGGTGGCGGGCGCCTGGCAGGCGAGCAGGGTGAGCAACATCAGAAGCTCCGGGTGACCGAGACCAGCTCGGCGCGCCAACGCCCCGCCTGGCCGGGGTGCGGGAGGGAGACACCGACGCCGATACGCGCCGCCGAGACCTCGTAGTCCCCGAACACGAAGCGCGCGGGGGTGACGGTGAAGTCGAGCCAGAGCGGGTCGGGGGCGCCGAGGTCGGCGAAGTAGGAGCCGGGGGGACGCTCCTCTTCCAGCACCTCGGAGGTGGACCGGGTGGACATGCCCAGCTCGAGGCCCGTGGCCGGTCGCCACCGCGGGGTGGGGGCCACGAGGTCGAGGCGGAGCGAGGCTTCGAGGGCCCACGAGGGCTCGGCGGCGGCGGGCGTGACGAGCGTGAAGCTGGTGCCGGCGTCCAGCGGCCCGTTCCGCACGGTGGCGAGCACCATCAGGCCGTGCCGGACCGGCATGCCGTCGAACAAGAAGGGGTACTGGGTGGCCGACCAGCCGGCGCCGACGTGGATCGACGAAGCGGCGAGGGCGGTGGAGGCGAGGAGGGGGATCATCGGGACCTCGGGGCGGCGTGACGCCCCATCAGGGCTTCATCCCCCCGTCGATCCAGGCGCCCAGGAGCGCCCGCTCGTCGGGGGTCATTCCGGTCTTGTTGCCCAGGGGCATGGTGGCGAGGGTCACGGCGCGCTCGCGGATCCGCGGGGCCATGGCGCGGACCTTCTCGGGGGTGTCGAGCTCCACCCCGCTGGGCGCCACCGTGAACACGTCGTCGGTGTTCTGGGCGGCGTGGCAGGAGGTGCAGCGCGCCTGGACGATCGGCTGCACCTGCGTCCAGGTCACGTCGCTCATCGCCGAGGCGGGAGCGGGGGCGGCGGTGAGCGCGTAGAGCCCCGTGATCGCGGCCAGCGTCAGCACACCGATGGCCCCGAACCAGCGGGGAGCCGTGTCGGCGAGGTTGACCAGGTACTTGGCGACCGCCCCCACCGCGAAGAGCACCGCGAGCACCAGCCACGCCCAGTGGGTCCCGTAGGTCTGCGGGTAGTGGGTGCTGATCATGATGAAGACCAGCGGGTAGGTCATGTAGTGGTTGTGGCGGGAGCGGGTCTTGGCGCGGATCCCCGGCCCCGGATCCTGCTGCCGGCCGGCGCGGGTGGCAGCGAGCAGCTCGGTCTGGGCGGGGAGGATGCGGATCCACACGTTGGCAACCATGCAGGTGCCCAACACCGCGCCCACGTGCAGGAAGGCCGCCCGGGCCGAGAGGAGCTGGAGGAAGCCGTAGCCGACGCCCACCACCAGCAGGTAGCAGACGATGCCGAGGGCCACCGGGTAACGCCCCAAGGGCGAGAGGCAGAGCCGATCGTAGACGAACCAGCCGCCCACCAGCGCGCCGACCGTGACCGCCGCCGCCTGCCCGACGGTGAGCGCGGAGACGCTGCGGTCCAACAGGTAGGCCCCGCCGCCGAGGTAGTAGACCATCCCGAGCAGGAGCAACCCGGAGATCAGCGTGTAGAGCGCCTCGAAGCGGAACCAGTGCAGCACCGCGGGCAGCTCGTGGGGCTGCAGGTGCTTCTTCTTCACGTCGTAGAAGCCGCCCGAGTGCACCATCCAGAGCGAGCCTTCGAGGCCGGGTACCGGCTCCTTCGGCTTCTCGAGGCTGGCGTCCAACCAGTGGAAGAACAGCGAACTGCCGATCCACATGATCCCGGCGATGACGTGGAACCACCTCAGGAAGAGCGAAAACCAGTCGAGCAGCGCGGGATCCACGGGGGGAGGCTATTCGGGCGCGGAGGTGGGGGCCAATCGGGCTCCCCGTCAGCCATCACCCCGGAGGCGCCATGATCCTGCTCCTCGTCACGTCTTTCGCCCACGCCTTCTGCGGCGCCTACGCCGGCTCGGCCGAACAGGACATGCCCACCAACGCGCGCTCCGAGGCGGTCCTCGTCCGCGACGGTACCTCCACCACCCTGACCCTGGCCGCCGACGTCGAAGGCGACGCCACCGACTTCGCGCTGCTGTTGCCGATCCCCGAGGTGCTCACCGCCGAGGACGTACAGCTCGTGGACCCCAACCTGGTGGACCTCGTCTCCATCTACGGGACCCCCCGCGCCGTCGTCTACACCTGCGACGACGCCCTCTCGGTGTCCGCTCCCAACCTGCCGATCGGCTGCGCGGGCAACATCGGCTGCGCCGCAAAGGAGTTTTCTGGCATGGACGGGTTCGGTGACACCGGCGCCAACACCGTGGTCATCGAGTCGGCGTTCACCGTGGGCGGCTACGAGCTGGTGGTGCTCTCCGCCGAACAGTCCGGCGATTTGTGGAGCTGGCTCGACCAGAACGGCTACGCCATCCCCGCCAGCGGCCTGCCCGTGCTGCAGGAATACATCGACCAGGGCGTGTACTTCCTGGCCGCCCGGATCAGCCTGGATGCCGCCCCCGACGGCGCCATGCTGCTCAACCCGCTCCAGCTCCGCTACAACGCCGACGCCTTCGCCCTCCCGATCCGCATCGGCACCATCTCGGCGAACGGCGAGCAGGAGGTCGTCCTCCACGTCTTCAACGAGGAGTCCGACGGCCAGGCCGCCATCGCGAACTACCCCGAGGTGCGGCTCGACCGGGACTGCATGTGGCCCGACGACGTCAGCGACTTCAGCGACTGGTACAACGGCCGCCTCGCCGACAACCTGGGCGGCGACAACGGCATCGCCTGGACCCGCGAGCACTCGTGGCCGGTCTACTCCAACATCCAGAACTACCACTGCGACCCGTGCACCGCGACGGGGGACTTCACCTACGAGCAGCTCGCCGCGCTGGGCACTCCGAACGTCTGGGAGGAGGTCCACTACACCCGGCTTCGCCTGCGCTACCTGCCCGAGGACGCCACCGAGGACCTCTCCCTCTACTTCGACGGCGTGACCGGCGTGAAGGACCAGTCCCGCTTCATCGAGTACGCCCACGCGCTGGAGTTCCTCTTCCCCATCTGCGACCTCGGTTGGGCCGAGGACCCGGGCGAGTGTGAGGTCGCCCGCACCAGCGCCGACCCCCGCTACACCGGCTGCGCCGCCTACAAGGGGCCGCTCGGCTTCGCGGTGGCCCTCGCCGCGCTCCTCATCCGGCGGCGGCGCAAGTGAGCGAGGGGCCCGGCCCGGCGGTGGCGATCTACGCGGAGATGCCCGTGCTCGGCACGCAAGCGTACTCCCAGCGCTTCGAATCCCCGACGCTCGGCTCCGTGTACCCGGAGGCTACGTTCAGCGGGGCGCTCGGCGGGGGGGTGGAGGTGGATCTCCACCGGCACTCGGGAGGGGGCATCGTGTTCGCCGTGGGCGTCCGCGGGCTGGTCGTCCGGTGGGACGATCCGGAACCCCTCGGCGCTTCCGAGCTGCACGTGTCGTTGGTGCCGCAGTTACAGAGCGCCAACCCGCCCGAGGGTGGGCCGGAGGTCGTCGTCTACGGGGGCTTCGGCGTCGGCGCATCCGCTGCGTTCGTACGAGCCGGGAACCTCACGGCCGTCCAAGCAGGGTTCGTAGCGACCGTCGGCGCGGGTGCCTGGTTGGGACCCCGCGTGCGGATCGGGCTCCACGCCGAGGTGTTCGGACCCGGTGAAGGCACGTACACGGCGGGGACCGCAGCCGACGACACCACCTGGCGGATCGGGTGGACGCCGTCCCGCGCCACGGTCAGCATCCAGCTCGCCTGGGTCGCCCGGCCGTCGCGGTGAGTCGCCGCAGCAGTCCTCACCCGTTCCCTACGGCTCGAGGGCGGCCGGGACCGCTGACTCGCCAGGCCGCCGGTTCCGTCCGCCCCGGCTACGCCTGCCCAACCATGCCAATGAGTGCCTGGAGGGCCTCGATCGCCTCCACCAGATCGGGGCTCCCCTCCGGGACCAACGGGCGGGCCTCGGCGAGCGCAGCGAGCGCCTCCGCCCGATGGCCGGAGCTTCCCAACGCCGTGGCGAGCCGGACCAGCTCGACGGCGCGTTCCCCTCCGACCAGGTGGGGCAGTACCTGCTCGCGGAGGATCCGCGCGCCTTCGATGGGCTCGCCCCTCCGGACGCGCAGCCACGCAAGGCTGGCCAGCACGCGCGCCCGTTGCACCGGCTCTCCATGCTCACGGGCAAAGGGAAGGGCGCGTTCGCGCACGATCGCCTCGGCCAACTGGAGGTCGCCGCCTTCGTCGGCCACCCAGGCGAGCCGCCCGAGGTGGTCGAGCCAACCCGAGACGTCACCGTCGAGGGTCGGGCCGACCTCCTCCTCCTCGATCCGCGACGCGTCGGTGAACCGCCCAAGTGAACGCGCGAGGTCGAACCTCGCCTCGGCGAGCGCCCGACGGCGTCCGGGTGGCAGCACGCCGCCGTCCACCTGGTCGAGCGCCGACTGGGCGGCCTCGGGGTCTCCGCCAGCAACGGAGAGATGCGCAATCTGAAGCAGACATTCGGCGCGGCTGCCCGGGTCGGTGAGCCGGGAGCACAGACCCTCCAGCGCCGCCTTCACCTTCGGACCGAGGCCGAGACGGACCGCCGCGTCCCCGAGGCGTTCGATCAGGTGACCATCCATGGCGGTGACCGCTGCCGGAGTGTGGAGCCTCGGGATCAGGTCGTCCAACACCAACTGGCACCCCCTTTCAAGGCGCCCCCGACGCATGAGCGCGTTGAGCACCCTCACCAACACTGTGATCGGGAAGGCCTCGAACCGTGACCCCGCCTCGGCCAGGGTGGCTGCCGCGCCAGGGTCCTCCAGGAACACCTGCTGGTACCAGCTCGACCAGAACTGAAGCCACCACAACTCCGCCGAATCTTCGGGTTTCAGCAGGCTGCGGGCCTGTCGTGCACAGGCGAGGGCCTCCTGCCATCGATCGACATCCCCGAGGAACATCGCCTTACGTTGCAAAAGTTGGATTCGGTCGATCCGACCCGTGGCAGGGATTGCATCAATGGCACGAATCGCAGCCTCCCGGTCACCTTCCCTCATCATCCCGTCACCACGATACGAGCGCGTATGAAGGACGGCGTCGGCCCAGGGAGCAGCCGCCTCGGCCTGCTGCCAGCGGAGGGCAGCCTCCGCGTGCCGGCCG
>JAYVAS010000796.1:0-1907 GCA_043750895.1 Pseudomonadota bacterium | reverse complement strand
CGATCGAGCGCGGCCTCCCACTGGAGGCGGTACTGCTCGACCCAATCCGCCACCTCGCGCAGGGGCGCGGCGTTGACCCGGTACAGCCGCTCCCGGCCGCGGCGGCGATCCTGCACGAGGCCGGCGCGCGCCAGCACGTCCAGGTGCTTGGTGACCGCCTGCCGGGTCATGCCGGTGCCGACCGAGAGCGCCGAGAGCGTGCACTCAGCGCTGCCGAGGCGACCCATCAACGACAGCCGGGTGGCGTCGCCCAGAGCGGCGAACACCGGGGCGGGAGGCGGGGGCAGAGGGGTATGCAACTGCATGGTTGCCTATATGCTCCGACGGGGCGCAACAGGCAACTAAAAAGTTGCGATTGCGGACTCGCTGGTCCGCGCGTATCGTACCGGGATGAACGGTACCCAGTGTGGCCCCGGGGGCCTCCCGCACCGCCTCCTCACGTTGGTGGGCGCGCTGATCAGCGCCTGCACCCCCGACGTCGCCGAGTACTCCAAGCCGTTCACGCCCGACACCGCGACGTCAGCCACCGACAGCCAACCCACCGCAACCGACGACTCCGCGACCGAAGATTCCGGGACGGAGGACTCCACGCCAACGGACACCGACACCACGGTCCCGCCCGACTGCACCCCGCCCACCCCGATCGCGGTGGACCCCGACCCGGAGTGTCCCGCCGGCACCGCCGCGCTCCTGAACGGCGTGGCGTACCCCACCGTGGCGGAGGCCGTGGCCCTCGCCGTAGACGGAGACCGCGTCGAGGTCTGCCCTGGGCTGTGGCCTGCGAACGTGGTGATCGGCGAAGGGATCACGCTGAGCGGGCGGGCGGGGTGGGAGGCGACCGTCCTCGACGGCGGGCAGGCCGGTAGGGTGGTGGAGGCGGAGTACGCCGTCGTCGAGGGGCTGACGCTGGCGTGCGGGGAGGCGGAGTACGGCGGCGGGGCCAGCCTGTGGGTCGCGACGCTGCGGGACGCGCGGGTCACCGCCAATCACGCCACGGGGGACGGCGGAGGCATCCGCGCGCCCCGGTCGGTGATCGGCCCCGGGGTCCTCATCGACGGAAACGCATCCGATTGGAGTGGGGGGGGGGTCTGGGGAGAGGCAGTCGCGATCTTCGACACCACGATCTCGGGCAACTTCGCGTGGCGCGGAGCCGGATTTTACCTCTCCAGATCAAACGAGCTGAGGGACGTCGTGGTCGAGGGAAACACGGCGAGCGACGCGGGCGGTGGCGGCTACATCGAGTGTGTGTACCGGGGCGCTGACATGGTGAACCTCTCCGGGGTGACCTTCGAGGCCAACACGGCCGGCTACGGCGGAGGACTCGCGGCGGAACAACCCGGCGGCTGGGCCCTTTGCGTGAGCATCGCCGACTCGGCGTTCATCCGGAACGCGGCGGACGTCGGCGGGGGCTACGCGGATGTCCGCACCAAGGGCCAGTTCGGGGCCATCCTTGCCAGAACTGGATTCTCCGAGAACACCGCCCGTGTGGGCGGCGGGATGTACACCCAGAGTGTGTTCGGCTACGACCTGAGCTTCACCGACAACATCGCCACCGAGTCGGGCGGCGGGCTTTACACAGGCGCCTACGGCGAGCTCGCCGACGCCGTGTTCCACCGGAACTTCGCGCCCCTCGGCGGCGCCGTGGCGTTCGATCCCTCCACCTACCCCTCGGCCACGTTCCAGTTGTATGGGGACCTTGGCTCCGGATCCGACGACAACTCGGACGACATCGCGCTCCTTTCCACCGGCGTGACCTACTCGGACTACGGCGCCGACGTGGTGGTGGGCTGCACCGACGACGCGGCGGGCTGCGCCGTCGCGCCCGCGCCGGCCGAGACCACCGAGAAGACCGAGCCGGTCGACACCGGCGGGCCCGACACCGGCTCGCCCGCCCCGGACACCGGCGA
>JAYVAS010000795.1:0-4232 GCA_043750895.1 Pseudomonadota bacterium | reverse complement strand
TCGGTCACATGTCGGCGGACATGCTCCCTCCTCGCTCCTTGGGCTCGAGGCGCATCGACGCCCTCGGTCCGACACGTTTATTGACGGACAGGCCCTTAGTCGCCGCACCGCGCCGCCCCCGGGCAGCCGCTTCGACACGAAAGCCCGGGGCGGGTGGCGCGGCGCTGGATGGCGGGTAAGGGACGCCCCGGCGCATGAGCAACCTCCTGCTGGTCCTCTACGTGGGTGTCGTGGGCGTGCTCTCGGCGCACGGGCTCCATCGTCTGGTGTTGCTGTGGCAGTGGCGTCGCCTGCGGGCGCGCGTCCCCGTCGCCCCTCCGATGGACCCGGCCAGGATCCCCATGGTGACGGTGCAGCTGCCCGTCTACAACGAGCGGGACGTGGTGGCGCGGTTGATCGACGCGGCGGCGGCGCTCGACTGGCCCAAGGATCGCCTGGAGATCCAGCTGCTCGACGACTCGGTGGACGACACCGGCGATCGGGCCGCCGGGGCGATCGCACGGGCACGCGCGCACGGGATCAGCATCGAGCGCGTCGCCCGCCCGGATCGGCTCGGCTACAAGGCCGGAGCCCTCGCGTGGGGCCTGTCGCGCGCCCACGGGGAGTTCGTCGCCATCTTCGACGCCGACTTCGTACCGCGGCCCGACTTCCTGCGCGCCACGGTTCCGCACTTCGCCGACGCCGGAGTGGGGATGGTCCAGGTCGCGTGGGACCATCTGAACGCCGATGAGAGCGTGCTCACCCAGGCCCAGGCGGTGCTGCTCGACGGTCATTTCCGGGTCGAACAGGTGGCGCGCAATCGCTCGGGGGCGTGGTTCAACTTCAACGGCACCGCCGGGGTGTGGCGTCGGACCTGCATCGACGCGGCCGGTGGGTGGCAGCACGACACCCTCACCGAGGATCTGGACCTCTCCTACCGGGCCCAGCTCGCCGGCTGGCGGTTCGTGTTCCTCGAGGACCACGCCGCGCCGGCAGAGCTTCCGGACACGTTGGCCGCGTTTCATGCACAACAGCGCCGCTGGGCGAAGGGCTCCATCGAGACGGGGCGCAAGCTGGCGGGGCGGATCGCGCGCGCCCCAGCCCCGCGCACCACGCGGCTCGAGGCGCTCTCCCACCTCGGCGCCAACCTCGCGTGGCCGCTCGTGGTGCTCCTGTCGGTGCTGCTCCCGCTGGTGGTGCTCGGGCGCGGATCGGCATCGACCGGGCACCTCTGGCTCGACCTGCCCATTTTCGGCTTCTCGATCGGGAGCAATGCGCTCTTCTACTGGCACGCCAGCCCGACCCGGCGGCGCTGGCTTCCGGCGGTGCTCGCGCTGGGCATCGGGATGGCGATCTCGCAGTCCGTTGCGGTGTGGGAGGGGCTCCGCGGTCGGCCGTCGGAGTTCCTCCGTACACCGAAGAACGGCGGGACGGGCGGGAGCTACCGCGCGGCGGCGCTGGCCTTTCCCTGGGAGCTCCCGTTGGGCGCCCTGCACCTCGGAACGGCGGCGTGGGCTGCGTCCCACCTCCAATTCGGGGCGATCCCCTTCCTTCTTCTGTTCGGTCTGGGGTATAGCTGGGTCGGCGGCGCGGCCCTGCTCACCTGGCGTCTCCCCCGGACGGCGGAGGTCGTCGTGTCGGACGCGGTGATGGGAAAGTGATGGACATCACCCGCGGTCTCTCCGAGGCCTACAAGGTCTGGATCGGCGTCGGTGGCGTGGCCTTGGCCCTGCTCTGGGCCTTCCTACCCAAGCGGGTCGGCACCGCGCTGCTCGTGGGCCTGGTGTTGATCGCCGGCGCCAACTACGCCCGCTTCGGGCCCAAGGTGCCCTTCGAGCGGATCGACAGCTACGACGTCATCCACTACTACCTCAACGCCAAGTACTACGACGAGCTCGGCTACTTCGACCTCTACCCGGCGTGCATCCTCGCGGATCACGAGAACTACGGCCCCTTCTACGACGAAGGGGACCTGTACATGGCCCAGGACGAGACGGGCCACCACCTCAAGCCCATCGCCCACGCGGTTGAGCGCGGGCGGTGGGTCAAGGAGCATCGGTTCACCCCGGAGTCCTGGGCGGCGTTCTCGGCGGACTTCCTGCACCTGCAACGGGGGGTGCCTGGACTCACGTCCGAGCTCTGGCGCCAGCTCATCCAGGATCACGGCTTCAACGGCACGGTCGGCTGGACGGTGTTGGCCCGTCCCTTCTCCCTCGTGCCCGTCCAGTACGTGAAGTGGCTCGGCTGGATCGACGTGGTGCTGCTCGGCGTCGGGATCGGGGCCCTGGGCTGGGCCTACGGCCGGGTCACCGCGCTGTGGACGCTGTTCTGGCTCTTCGTCACCTACAGCGCCCGCTGGCCCACCTACTCCTGGGCGTTCCTCCGCTACGACTACGTCACCGCCTTGATGCTCGGCATGGCCCTGCTCAAGAAGGAAAAGCCGTTCTGGGCGGGCGCGGTGACGGGGTGGGCCACCGCGCTCCGGATGTTCCCGGTGACCTGGCTCTACGGGCTCGGGGCCAAGGGCCTGTTCACGTTGTTGGTCGAGCGCCGCGTGCGGCGGAACCTGCTGGTGGTGGTGGGCGGATTCGTGGTGGCCGGGGCCCTGATCCAGGGCGCGGGGATGCTCCAGTTCGGCGTCGAACCGGTCAAGACCCACTTCGAGAACATGGACGACCACCAGCTCTCGGAGAACCTCTCCTCCCGCCGGATCGGCCTGGCCCTGGCGCTGCCCTTCGGGAGCCGGTGGTTGCCCGGCGCGGACCCCGGCGCGAACCTCCCGAAGGCGCTGCCGAAGTCAGCCAAGGAGGTCATCGAGTCCCAGAAGCCGCTCCGGTACGGCATCACCGCGGTGCTGCTGCTGGTGTTGGGTTGGGGGCTCCGCAAGCAGGACGACGACGAGGCCTACGCGTACGGCTTTCTCCCCTTCTTCCTCATCACCACGGCGTCCTACTACTACTACGTGGTCCGCGTCACGCTCATCATCCTTCACGCGTCTCGTCTGCCCAAGCCCCGGCACACCGTCGGGCTGGTGATGCTGCTCGGCGCCGAGGTGTTCTCCAACTGGGCTGAGACAACCTACGGTGGGCACCGGGTGTTCCTGATCAGCGGCCTCGCCTGGGGGCTCTTCGCGTACGCGACTGTTCAGGCGGTGTGGGTGTTCGGAGAGAGTGTCCGGCGGGGGAAGGCCACGAAGGCGGTCGTCGTTCCGGAGATGCCGTGATCCTGCTCGCTGTCCTGCTTTCCTGCCAGGGCGGGGGACTCGGGGACGGCGACGGGGACGGCTGGACGGTGGGGAAGGGGGATTGCGACGATGGCGATGCCACGCGCTTTCCCGGGGCGGAAGAGGCGTGCGACGGGATCGACCAGGACTGCAACGGGCAGGTGGACGACGCGCAGATGACCGACCTCTACGTGGATGATGACGGCGACGGGTACGGGGCGGGCGACCCGGTGATCGCCTGCGCGGGCACCGAAGGGCTGGCCGGCGAGTCGGGGGACTGCGACGACGCCGATGCCACGGTCAACCCGGGCGTCCGGGAGGTCTGCAACGATCGCGATGACGACTGCGACCTGGGGGTGGATGAGGACGCCACCGACGCGCGGGTCTACTACCTGGATGGCGACGGCGACGGCTACGGCGCCACCGAGGTGACGGACTGCTCCCTGCGGCTCGGCTACGCCGAGGTTGGCGGGGACTGCCTCGAGGAGGGGACCAAGGACGGGCTCATCCCGGCCGAGGAGATCAACCCGGGCGCGCCCGAGCTGTGCAACGGCGTGGACGACGATTGTGACGGCGTGATCGACGGGGGCGTCGATCCGGACACCTGCGCGGCGGCCGGCCCGAGCGCCTGGACCACCACCCGGCCGGGCACCCGGATGGGCAGCGCGCTCACGGCGGTCGACCTCGATCGGGATGGTTCGTCCGAGGTCGTGATCGGGGCGCCCGCGGAGGACTGCGGCGCGGAGTGCGGCGGGGCGGTCTACGTCTGCGAGGCGTCCGGCGGCGGTCCGGTGGACGTCGACGATTGCCGCGTCGGGCTGGCCCCGACCAGCCGTGACGGGCAGCTCGGGACCGCGCTCGCGACGGGTGACCTCGACGGGGACGGCCGGGGAGAGCTCGTGGTGGTCGGCCCGGCCGCCGATTGCGGCGCGAGCAACCGGGGTGCGGCCTACGTCTGGTACGGGAGCGACCTCGCGGGGCTCGGCGGTGCCACCGACCTGGCCGACGCCGCGGCGATCTGCGGCGACGT
>JAYVAS010000794.1:0-6010 GCA_043750895.1 Pseudomonadota bacterium | reverse complement strand
CCCGCGGTGTCGTCGCGGGGTGCCTCGGCGTCGATGACGAGGATCTCCACCGGGACGGCCAGCTCCGCGGCGACGGCCTGCAGCGCCGGCAGCAGCGTGACGAGGCTCTCGTCCTCCTCGTAGGCGGGGAGGACGATGGAGAGGGTGATTTCGCTCACGCCAGGGGCTCGTTCACCCGCAGCCCCGGGAAGGACTCCCGCGCGAGCTGCCAGACGGCGTGGGCGAGCGGATGGCGCGGTGCCCACCCCAGCTCGGTGCGGGCGCGGGAGATGTCCGCCTGGAGGTGCTGCGGTTCGAAACGTCCGAAGGGGCGGGCGCCGAAGTCGAGGGTGACGTCCATGCCCAGGGCCGCGACGATCCCCTCCAGCAGGGCACGCAACGGGGTCGGGTCGCCGCTGCCCAGGTTGTAGACGGCGGCCGGGTCGCCCGGGGCGGGGGGGTGGTCCAGCGCGGCGACGATGCCCGCGGCGATGTCGCGGGCCGAGCAGTGGTCGCGGACCTGGGTGCCGACGGTGAGGGGGACGGGGCGCCCTTCCGCCGCGCCGCGGAGCAGGGTGGCGAACAGCCGCGTGCGGTCGTCGCCCGGGCCGGTGAACGAGAACGGGCGCAGCACGGTGAGCGGGGCGCCGAACTCGGCGGCGGCGGCGCGGACCAGGAGGTCGGCGGCGGCCTTGCTGGCCCCGTAGGGATGGAGGGTGTCGAGGGGGTCGTCCTCCCGGAGCGGGCGACCCTGCTCGCGGTACGCGAGCCCGGTGCCCACGTAGACGAAGTGGCAGCCGGGGATGGCGGCGACGGCGGCGCAGAGGTCGACGGTGACGTCCACGTTGAAGCGGATCATGTCGAACCACCGCGGCCGCGGGAACTCGGTGCCGGTGGCGGCGCAGTGGACGAGCGCGGTGGGGGCGAAGCGACCCAGTACGACGCCGAGGGCGGCGCGATCGAGCCGTTCGACCTCCACCACCGTCACCCCTTCGGTCGGCTCCACCGTGCGACCGCCGGGGCGCACCAGCGCGAGCACCGGTCCGCGGCCGGTGAGCTGCTCCACCACGTGCCGACCGAGCGTGCCCGAGGCGCCGGTGACGACCACCCGGGGCGCGGGGGCAGGGTGGGGGAGCGAGGGCATATGGGGCGGTCTAGCCGGTCGCGCGCACGGGGGCGACGGAACCCGGCCCTAGCCCTCGACGTCGACCAGGTCTCCGCCCGCCTCGACCGGGCGGGAGGTCGCCAGGTGGCGGCGGAAGCCGGCCATCACCGCGAGGTGCCCCTGCGCTTGCGTGGCCAGATAGACAGGCCAGGGCAAACGTGGTTCGAAGTCGTGTATCGCCGCGAGCAGCACCCGCCCGTCGAGCACCGTTCGCAGCTCGAGTCGGCCGCGCCCTTCGTCGCTCACCCGGGCGAGCGCGCCGCCGGTCACGTAGAGGAGGGCCCGATCGGGGGTCGAACGCTCGGGCGACCAGGTGAGCTCGAGGAGGTCCACGCCCACCCCGCGGAGCGCGATGCGATGGTGGTGCCCGGCCTCGTTCACGCGCAGCAGCGGCCACAAGAAATAGGGGAGCCAGGTCAGATAGGCGCGCGCTGCCCAGGTGGCGTCCCGGCCGGCGGGCAGCGTCATCCGCTGCACGGAGCGGACCGTCCGCCGTGGGGCGTCCGTTGGCGCCGGGGCGCGCGGGACCGACACCGGCGCCACCACCGATCGACCGGCGAGCGCCGCCGCGAGCGCCGCGTCCATGCCCTGCCCGGGCACGCCGAGGGCGAGCTGCACCGTGCGATCCCGGGCGACCATCTCGTGGGCGAGGCTCTCGATGAGCGGCTTGACCAGCGAGCGCGACTGGCCGGTGACGCCGGTGACCCACAGCTCCGAGAGCAGCAGGTTCGCGACCGGCACGTCGACCAGCCGTCGGCGCAGCCCCAGCGCCTGTGCCGTGCGCGCGATGAGCTCCCCGTAGGTCACCACCTCGGGTCCACCGATGTCCACCGCCTCTCCCACCGCGGCGTCGGCGACGGTCACCCGGACCAGCAGCTCCAGCACGTCGTCGAGGGCGATGGGCTGGGTCCGTTGGCGCGTCCACCGGGGGAGGATCATCGTGGGAAGCCGGCGAACCAGTCGTTCGAGGATGCGGAAGCTCGATCCGTCGGGGCCGATCACCAGCCCGGCCCGGAGCACGGTGACGGGCACCCCGTGGCCCGCCAGGGCGTGCTCGACCTCGAGACGGCTGGCGAGGTGACGCGAGAGGTTCGCGTCCGAGGGCACCAGGCCGCCCAGGTACACGATGCGACGGGCACCGCCGCGGGCGGCCGCGCGGGCCAGGTTGTCGGCGAGGATGAGGTCCATGTCCTCGAATCCGGCCTGGGTGAGGCCCGACGAGGGCATCATCGAGTGCACGAGGTAGTAGACGACGTCCGCACCGGCCAGGGCCCGCTCGCAGTCGATCCCGCTGAAGAGGTCGGCCCGGCGCCAGGTGATGCCGTCCACCACCGCACCGTCGGGCACGCCTCGACCGAGGCCGGTGACGGCGTAGCCGCGATCCCGGAGGAGCGCGCACAGCCTCCGACCGACGAATCCGGTCGCTCCGGCTACGGCAACGCGGCGGGGACTGGTCGTGGGGACTCGCAGGTGGGGGAGGGGTCTAATCCGAACTCCACGCGTTGACCGGGCGCGCGTGCGACGGCGGTCGGCGCGGGCTCAGCGGAGAGGCACGGGAAGCCCGCCGTCACGCCGTTGCCGCGCGATGGGCGGCGTCCGGGTGTAGTCACGGGCGACGGCGGCGGTGACGGACATGCGGGTGTTCACGGCCCAGCCCGACCCCATCAACAGCACGCCGAAGTCGCGACGGCGCAGCTTGAGCCAGGCGGAGATGGACACCGGGATGACGTAGAGCAGGGCGAGCCCCGCGGCCACGCTCACGATCACCACCAACACCGCGAAGGGGTAGGCGCCCCAGGCCACTCCCGCGGCGACCCGCGGGGGCAGCACCCCCACCAACGGCAGGTCCGTCAGCCAGGCGCCGATCGCCGACGTGGCCGCCACGAATCGGTCTCCCACGTAGGTGACGGCCGAGGTGACCGCGGCCAGCGCGAGGCCAGCACCCGCGACCATGGTGAGCGCGGTGGTGCTCGGCATCCCCTTGGCGGCGGCGGGGCTGGCGGTCGGTGCGGCGGGCGGGGGCTTCACCACCGGGAGCAGGCGGCTCAGCGCCGGCGCGGTGGGGGCTCCGTCTCCGCCGTCGAGCGCCCGCTCGAGGGCGTCCGAGAGGCGGCGGAACGGGCTCACGAGCGCATCCTGGAGGCTGATCGGGTTCAGGACGAGGCGGCGCACCTGGGCGTGACGCTCGCGCCCGTCGGGCTCCACGAAGATGCCCCACATCCCCTCGACGAGGCGTCCCAGCCGCCCGGACGTGAACGGCACCGCGACCTCGTAGTCCCACGCCCCTTCCCGGTCTCCCACCTGGACGTACAGCACGCACAGCGCGCCGTCGCGGGTGAAGGCCTCGTGGGACGCGGAGTCCAGCACCCGGATCGCGAGGGTGAAACGGCGCCCGTCGACGACGAGCGTGCCCCAGTTGAAGAGCGGCTGTACGCCGGCCCGGTAGATGTCCCGACCGGTGACGAAGCCGTTGACGAAGGGCAGCATCCACGCCTGGAGCAGAAGCAAGCGCTCCAGGTCGGCGAGCCCGGCGATCGCGTCGGCGTCCGGGCCGGCGTCGGCGGGGGCGGCGACGGTGGCGAGGCGCCCCTGGATCGCGCGCCAGCCGGCCCGGTCGAGCGTGGCGGAGCGCCCGCCGCTCAGGGGTCCGACCACCTCCCGGGCGAGGCGGCGCAGCGCGGGGGCGTGGCTCGGATTCACGCCTTCCTCGAGGTGGAGGAGGCCGTCCTCCCGCGGCGGTGCGACGGGTGCACCGACCAGGAACGCGGCCACCGAGGCCGGGTCAGCCACGTCCACATGGGTCGCGTCGGCCCCGGCGACGACGCGGGGGTCGAGCCGAATCGTGTCGCACAGGTTGAAGTAGTGGTCGACCCGGTCCGCCACGGAAGCGCACAGCGCCCGCATCGCCGGTGCCGCCGTCGCGGAGGGCACGCCGTCGCCGCATTGGACGCGCAGCGCCCGCACCGCGGCGAGGGTGACGGCGCCGTCCGCAGCGGCCCCGCTGCGGCGCAGGACCAGGGCGCCGGAGGCACGCAGGGCGTCGCACCCGTCCCGGAGCGCCGACAGCCGTAGCTGGTCGTGCCCGGGGGAGATGTCGCTGGGGTCACGGAGGCTGGCGAGCAGCCAGCGGATGGAGGCGCAGACGTCGTCCACGCGGATGCGGCCGTCTCCGTCCGCGTCCAGGGCGGCGAGGAGCGCGGGGTCGGCGCGGAAGGTCTCGACCGGGGCGGAGGTGACCACCCACAGCGCCTCGTCGAGGTCCAGGACCCCCTCGAGGTCCCCCCCGTGGTCCACGCACGCGTGCCAGGCCCGACCACAGCGGCGAAATCGAAGGGCGTCGGACATGGTCAGAGGTAGGCACGGATCGTGGGTCCGCACGTGTCGTCGATGCGAGGCACGGGGTATCGCCGCCTGAACCGGCGCCGCGGTCGCGCGTGGAGACGGGGGCGCGGTCGGCGGAACTCCGGCGCGTCGGCTACGGTGCCCCATGCTCCTCTCCCTACTCCTGGCCTGCACTGCCTCCTCCGCCCCCAAGACGGACGACACCGCCGCGGTCACCACCACCGACACCGACACCACGCCGGAGACCGACTTCGAGGTCCCCGGCGTCGAAGTGGTCTCGATCGTGACCGCCGACGGCGTGACCCTCGCTGCCGACTGGTACGCGCACGCGCCCGGCAGCCCCGCGGTGCTCCTGCTCCACATGATCCCGCCCACCTACGATCGCAGCAGCTGGCCAGTCGACTTCATCGAGCTGCTCCGCACCGACGGCTACGCCGTGCTCGCCCTCGATCGCCGGGGCGCCGGGGACAGCGGCGGCGACGCCGAGGACGCCTACGAGGGCGACCTGGGGGTCGAGGACGCCAACGCCGCCGCGGACTTCCTCACCGGGCTCGGCTTCGACCGTCTCGCGGTCATCGGCGCCTCCAACGGCACCACCACCACCCTCGACTACGCCGCGTCGGCCGACGACACCGGCCGCCCGATCCCCTGGGCGCTCAGCTTCATGAGCGGCGGTACCTACACCGTGAACAACACCCGGATGGGCCAGCTCGACGCCGACGCGCTCTTCTTCATCTACCCCGACGACGAGGCGGGCTGGAACGAGGAGCAGGCCGCGCTGGACCCAGGCACCTGGACCTTCCAGTCCTACCCGCGTGGAGACCACGGGACCTTCATGTTCGACGCCGTCCCCACCGTACGCGACGACCTTCGCGCCTTCCTCGGCGCCTCCCTCCTCGCCGCTTCCCGGTAGGTCTCCAGTCTCCGGCCTCCAGTCTCCGGCCTCCCGTCGCGTTAGGCCGTGCCGTGGCTCCCGCTCCTCGCCCGCTCCGTTTCCTGATGGTCGGCGCGTGGAACACGCTCTTCGGCTACCTCGCGTTCGTGGGCTGTGTGGCGCTCACGCGCGCCGCGGGGATCTCCTACCTCTACGCCACCGTCCCCGCGCAGATCTTGGCGGTGCTCAACGCCTACGTCGCCCATCGCACCTGGACCTATGCGGACGGAGACAAGGGTTTCGCGACCTTCCTACGGTTCAACGCGGTCTACTGGGTGTTGTTCGTGGTCAACGTGGCCCTGCTGGCCGCCCTCGTGGAGGGGGTGGGCCTGCTCCCCGAGGTGGCCCAGTTGGGGCTGGTCGTGATCAACGTGAGCGTGAGCTACTTCGCGCACGGCCGCTGGTCGTTTCGGGTCGGACGCGGCGACGGCGCCCCGGCCGTCCCGCGGAAGGAGTAGGATGGCCGGCCCCGACCCCTGGTCTACTACTTCCGGCCTTCCGCGCGGCACGCGCGAAAGTCGGAAGTGGGGAGCAGGCCATCGCGCAGCGATGGTGGGGGTGCGCGGGGGCCTCCCCGCGTTAAACGACAG
>JAYVAS010000793.1:0-2566 GCA_043750895.1 Pseudomonadota bacterium | reverse complement strand
GCGTTGTAGTCGTCCACCATCTTCAAGCGCTCGTTGGCGGTGGTCGGGTTGGGATTGATGAACAAGGGCACCATCACCCCGACGTACCCGAGGCCCGCGAGCGTCCCGCCCACGATCCACGCGTTCTTCTGTTTGTCGTAGATGTTGTTCGCCTCGTTGTAGGCGCAGTCCTCCTCGACAGTGCCCTTGACCGCCGCCTTGGAGCTGGTGGTAGAGGAGCTCGTGGTCGTGGAGCTTGTCGAATACGTCGAGAAGCTCGTCTCGCACTCCCACACCGAGCGCCCGCCCTTGGGCTTCTCCGTCAGCAACGTGGGGTACGCGAGGCCACCCAACATCAAGACGGCGCCGCCGGCCGCAATCCCGCCCCGGACCCCGTTGCGCTTCTTGTACTCGGCGACGAGATCGTCGCGACCGACCACGCCGAGGAACTCCTTCGGCGTCAGGGGTTCGCCATAGCGGCCGAGCTGGGGCACCGACCAGGTGCTGACCACCTGCCCGCTGTTCCCGTCGATGGCCGCCCAGCCCTGGAGCCAGATGCGGCGATCCTCGTACTCCTTGATCCGAGCCTCCATGTCCCCCTTGGCGGACCCCGTCGCGGCGGTGACCGCGGCGACAGCCTGCCCGCTCAAGCCCCCCGAGGGGCTGCTCGTGGAGGCACCGCCGGCGCTGGCCACCAGGGGCTCGTCCGAACCGGCCGTGAACGCCCCGGCGACGCTCCCGTCGAGCTTGTACATCGTGACCACGGCGCTGTACTGACCGGCGCTGGCCGGAAAGACCCGCACCACGAACACCCGATCCACCGGCATCGACTTCGCCTTGGCCACGAGCGCCGCGTCGTCCAGCCCGCTGACGTCGCCGAGCGAGTCGCTGCTCATCACGAGCTTCACGCTGCTGTTGGCGCGGAGCGCGTCCATCACGGCGGTGGCGGCGGCGTCACGATCGGCGGTGTCCCCACCGGCCCCCGCCACCATCACTTTGATGCCCGAGCCGGTCACATAGGATTTGACCGCCGCGGCGGGGAACGCGTCGTCCCAGTCGGCGGCCCAGGCGGGAGTGGTGAGGAGGGCGAGGCAAAGGGTAAGTACAATACGGCGCATCGGGATTCTCCGCGGGCGGTGAGCCTACACCAGATTTCCGACGCATCCAATGCGCCCCGCTCGCACCACCGGGGGGCGCCCCTCCCCCACCGCGATTCCCTCGGCGGGTGCTTCCCCGCCGACCGGAGTACCTGGGCGCGTGCCCCTCTGGTCCACCGCGCTCCCGACCCCGCCCGAGCCGAGCGAGCGGATCCTCCGCGTCGTGCGCCCGATCTGGGCGCAGATGCACACGAACCCCCGGATGGCGGGCGCCACCGTCGCCGCCGGCCTGCGCGCCGACCGCAGCCTCGGCGCCAAGGAGCGCCCGGTGGCGGGGGACCTGCTGCTCGGCCTGGTCCGCCACGCGCGCGCCCTCGCGCGCATCGATACCGATCCGCTCTCCGCGTGGCTGACCCTGGCCCGGGAGGGTCCACCTCCCCTCGAGGACCCCGAGAACGCCTACGCCATCGCGTGCTCGGTCCCGGACTGGATCGCGGACGAGTGGTGGGACCGCCTCGGCCCCCCCGCCGCCATCGAGCACGCCCGGGTGATCGCCGGGCGCGCGCCGGTCACGCTCCGGGTCCTGCGCGATCCGGTGGACATCCCCGTCGCACACCATCGGGAGGGGCGCGCCATCACCCTCGAAGGGAGGACGAACCTCGACCTGTTGCCCGCCTACCGGGAGGGACGGGTCGAAGTGCAGGACCTCCACTCCCAGGAGGTGGTGGACTTCGCCTTTCCGGGCGTCGGCGCGCGCGTCCTCGACCTCTGCGCCGGCGCCGGCGGCAAGTCCTTGAGCCTCGCGGCCCTGGGCGCCCGCGTGCAGGCGTGGGACGTCCGCCCCCAGGCGCTGCGCGAGCTGGACAAACGGGCGCGTCGCGCCGGGCTGGACATCCGGATCGCCCCGCCGGCCGGACGCTACGACCTCATCCTCGTCGACGCGCCCTGCTCGGGTACCGGCGTGCTCCGAAGACACCCAGAAAACCGGTGGAACCTCCACTTTCCGGTGGAGACACAGTCGAGCCTGCTCGCGCGGGCCCTGGAGTGGGCCCCGACTGTTGTGTACGCAACCTGTTCCCTCATGTCGCGTGAGAATGAATTGCTGGTGCGCACCGTGGCCGAGCCGATCCTGGAGCGCACCTGGTGGCCCTCGGCGGGGGGCGGGGAGGGGTTTTTTGTGGCGAAGTTGTTGGGGAAGTGAGACAGTACCCGGACGACAGGAGCAGGAATGGCCGCTGGGCGCCACATCGCGCTCACCGCCGCAGGGATCATCGCCCTGTTGGCGCTGATGGACGTACGTCCCTCTGCCGCCGCGAAGTCGCGCCCCCTCCTTCGTCCAGAGCACACGGATCAAGCCGCCCAGGGTTCAGACGGCGGTCGCGTCGTGACCCGGCGTGACACCCGGCGCGCGTCGGTCGGCCGCGACCGCCCGGCGCCGGAGCTGCTGGAGGTCGCCGCTCACTCCACCACCGCGGGCCAGCGCGACGGCC
>JAYVAS010000792.1:0-2679 GCA_043750895.1 Pseudomonadota bacterium | reverse complement strand
AACACCTCCGGCACCACGACCAACCTCGCGCGGGTGGGTGCGGTGTTGGACTTCGTGGGGTTCTAGGGTCATGCCGGGGTCGATTCGGCCGTTGCCGCGCGGATTCGGCACCGTGGGCTCGCCGGTGCATGGGGCGCTGCGTCCCGATGCCGGGACGGTCGTCCGGCCCTGGGAAGTGGAGGAGGAGGACGGCAGCACCGAGCCGCCTCCTCGGAGCGGCTTCGCGTCCACGATCACCTGGAGCACCGACGCCCCGGCTGACACCGATCTGTACACGTTTTCCTCCACGTCGGTGACCGACACCAACTTCGCGTACAACAACGCGGCGTGGGCGGCGTTGCCGGTGGCGGACCCGAGTGGCTTCGACTGGACCCTCGCGTGCACGTTTCGCTCCGAGGATCCTGCCGGGGTGGTCCACGTGGTCACGGCGACCGTCGACCCCGGGACCCTGAGCACGTCGGTTGGACGACTCGGCGTACCCCGGGTGGTCATCGCCTGGCCCGGGGCGCCGGTCGTCGGCGTCGGCGAGGGGGACCACGAGGTGGAGGATGGCGGCGGGGCGGTGCTGCGAGCCAACGACTCGACGCCGGCGCCGGCGATGATCGCCAACCGCGCCGGGCAGTTCGTGGGGGCCGCGTTTGTCACCGCCAGCGGCGCCAGCGTGGGGGCGGGCCTGTGGGTGGCCGAGCGGCCCGTGCTGGGTGCCTGGGAGGCCGAGCTGCTCGACGCGTCGCGCGGGGTGTACGCTCAGCCCGCCGGGGTGGCCTACCAACGCCGGCTATGGGTGGTCTTCGTGGCCGACGTTGTGGGAGGGGTCGGGAACGTGTACCTCGTCGCGCGGGGCGCGGACGGCGTCTGGGGGAGCCCGATCCAGGTGAACGATGGGGACGCGGTGTGCTCGTTCCCGTCAGTGGCGGTGTCGGGGGATGCCGACGCCAACGACGCCGGGTCGGTGCTCGTGGTGGTGTGGCGGGAGGATCCGACCGCCAACGTGATGGATATCTACGCCCGGTCAGTCACCGTGGATGACTTCGACAGCACCGGGGGGTTCGTCAGCGGGTCTTCGGTCCTATCCGATCGGAGCGCGTACCTCGTCAGTCGCGATCCGTGTGTCTGGTGTTCGGCCGCCGGCCTATTTTTCGTGGGGTACTCGATCCAGGACACGTCGACGGGTCGGCCCGTCGCGCAGGTCGGGGTTCAGACCAACACCAACCCGGCCGACGCGTCGTCGGCCTGGACCTCGCTCACGCTCATCAACTACCTCGCAGGAACCAGACAGGACTTCATCTTCGGGTGCGCGAACGACAGCGATGGGCGGTCGGTCGTGGTGTGGGAGTACGGGACGTCGCGCGAGGCGACGATCTACGGAGCGAGCTGCGAGTTGAGTGATCCGGCGACGTGGTCGTCCCACGGAAAGGTCTCGGATGAGACCCTTCCCGAGTACGCCCAGCTCCCCTGCTGCACGCTCTCCAATGCCGGCGAGGTCGGGCTGTTCTTCGTACGGAGTGACGGCGCCAAGGCGCCCGGTCCCGTCGCCGTCCGCTTCCGCTTTGGTACCCTCGCATGATCCCCGTCCTCCTCACCCTCCTCGCCTGCACCGGCCCAAAGGACGACGTCCAGGTCACCGCCGACGACTCGGTGCCCGCCCTCCCGACTGACGCCGACGGCGACGGCTGGTCCCCTCCCGACGACTGCGACGACGGTGACTCGGCGGTGTATCCCGGCGCCATAGAGGCCTGCAACGGTGTGGACGACGACTGCGACGGCCTCGTGGACGAAGATCTCACGCCACCCCGGTGGTATGCGGACGCGGATGGCGACGGGTGGGGCGAGGCCACCGCCTACGAGGACGGGTGCATCGCGCCGACGGGGTACGTCGACAACGGTTTGGACTGCGACGATGGTGATGCGGACATCCATCCCGAGGCGACGGACCTCCCGGGAGACGGCATCGACGCCGACTGCGACGCGGACTACACCTGCGAGACGCTGGTCACGTACGAGGGGGATCTGTACATCGAAGGCGACGATGCCGAGGCACAGGCGGAGGCGTTCTGTGGGAACTTCAACGCTGCGTCCGGAGGCTTGCTGGTCGGCGATGCGCCATTTCTGGACCTCAGTCCTTTGGACTGCCTTTGTAGCGTCGGGTCCGGGTCGATGGGGTCCGTCTTGATTGGGAGCAATGACAAGTTGCGGAGTCTTCGGGGGCTAGACCGCTTGGTATCGGTGGAGGGTGCCTTCAACGTTACCGAGTGCCCACTTCTGGAGACGCTCTCTGGGATGGAGGGGCTCCGCGAAGTCGGGGTAGGGATCGCCCTCTGGGAGCTCCCCGCGCTCACGGGGCTCGATGCGCTTAGCGGGCTCATCGACACCCGGGGATTCTATGTCGACAATGTGGGCCTCACGAGCCTCTCGGGGCTGGGGGGCTTGGAGAGCGCGCCTGGATTCGTGTACCTCTGGGGCCCGTCGGACCTCGCCTCCCTCGATGGCCTCGCGCCCCATTCCGAGTGGGGGGACTTCAACGTCCAGGGAACTCCGTTGGAGGACCTCTCGGCGCTGAGGGGGGCGACACGGCTTGGGTCCCTGAGGCTCACGGGTGCGGAGTTGACGAGTCTCGACGACCTTGTGTCGCTTGAGGAGGTCACGGGCGAGGTGTTTCTCCAGTATCTGCCGCTCTCG
>JAYVAS010000791.1:0-7363 GCA_043750895.1 Pseudomonadota bacterium | reverse complement strand
CTGGAGTAGGCGCGGGGGGGCGCGGGGGGCGGGGCGGTCCGCGGGCGATGGTGTACCATCGACCCCATGCTGTCCCGGGACCTGGGAGGTTGGCGCCTTCCGGCAGTGGTCTCCCTCCTCGCGTTCGCGGTCTACGTGCTCACGGCCTCGCACGTCCACCAGGGAGACACCCCGGTGTACGTCGAGCAGATCCGCAACAAGGAGTGGCTGGCCTGGCAGCACATGCTCCCCCACGTGATCGCCGGCCGCGCGCTCGGGCTCACCGACCACTACTGGCCCGGGCTCGGCACGTACCCGGTGTTGTGCACCCTCGACGCCGCGACGGGCGCGGCCGCGGTGGGTTTGTTGTGCCGACTGGTGCTCCGCTGGTCGGGATCGGCCTGGACCGCGGCGCTGGCGGCGCTGGCGCTCGCCGCGAGCAACACCTTCTGGCAGACCGCGACGACCTACGAGCTGGCGCTGTTCCCGCTGATCCCGCTGCTCGCCGCCGCCCTCCTCGCGACCGGCCCGGCCGACCAGCCGATCTCCGTGTCCGCCACCTTCGGCGTCGGGGCGCTCGTCGCGCTGGCCATGGGCTGCCACACGCTGGCCGCGGGCACCCTCCCCGCGTGGGTGCTCTTGCTCGCCACCCAGCCCGGCCCGCGTCGGGACCGCGCGGCCGCGGTCGCGGTCTTCCTCGCCGTGTTCCTGTTCGGCACGCTGCTGCTGTACCAGTCGCTGCTGAGCACGGTCTCCGACCTGCCGGGGCGGACGGTGTGGTCCGAGCTGGACCGGTCGCTCCAGCAGGCCGCGACGCCCGACGGCGACGACCAGCCGGCCTGGTTCGCCGTACGCGGCCTCGGGGCCGCCATCCTCGCGCCGCGGGAACGGCCCGTGGGGGGGATGGTGGCATGCCTGTGGCTGGCGGTGCTCGCGGTCGGCTCGTTCCTTCGGCGGCGCGCGCTGTGGGCGCGGTACGGTGCCTGGTCCGTTTGGCCCGCGGCCTGGATCGTGGGCGTGCTCCTCGTCGCGATCCGCGTGGAGCCCGGGAACGCTGAGTACTACGTACAGCCCATCGCCGCGGCGCTCTGCTGGACGGCGATGCTCGTGACCGTGTCGCCGGTCCCGGCGTGGGGCCAGGCCGCGCTGGGGGGTTTCGCGCTGGCGCTGATCGGGGTCAACGCGGGGCCGGTTTGGGGCCGCCACACCGCCTCCCCCGTCCACACCGAGCTGCGGGCCGGACCCGGCGGGCCGGTCCACCCACCGCCATCGAACGACGCCGACCCTACCGGCCCCCGCGCCAATCCACGCGGGCCGTACCCGCCGCCGACGACACCCGGGCGCACACCTTGACCTGCTGGGCCCCCGCGGGCGGCTTCCAGGTCTCCGAGAAGGTCTCGGTGCCCGCCAGGGTGCGCGCGCGCAGCGACAAGTAGGGCGCCCCCGACACCGCCATCAGCGGACCGCCCGCCCCCTGGGCGTAGGCTTCCACGGCGATGCCGCTCCAGTCTGGCGCCAACGGATTCTGCGTGGTGACCGTGAGCTCTCCGAACACCGTGATCGCCTTCGCCGCCGGGAGCCACGGAGAACACGCGACCCCGGAGCCGACGGTGGGGGCGTCGATCCGCAAGCCTGGCGGCTGCACCTCCCCGACGCCGACGGGCGCGCTGGGCACCGAGGCCACGCTCGCGACCGCAGGGCTTACCACCCCGCCGGCGACCCCCACCCCCGTGTACGTCGTCTCGGTCCGCAAGGGCGGAAGCGGGACGCCGGAGGCGATGACGACCGGCGCCGCCGCGGCGGCCGAGGTCTTCGGGGCGATCACCATCAGGCGATCGACCTCGAGCGTGCCGGTGGACAGCACCACCCGGAAGCAGACCTCCCCTTTCGTGGCGCCGGGCGGGATGACCACCTTGCCCTGCACGTCGGCCCACTCGGCGGGCGCCCGCAACACCGCGACCGGCGTGAACATCATCCCCGGGGGCGACACCAGCGCGCCCTGGTTGTTCCGCGCCCGGACCTCGATGGTGGCGCCGTGCCAATCGGCCGCGCCGGGCACCACCTCCGGCACCCGCACCCGGGCCTTGACGAACACCGTCCCGGTCATCGGGAGGGACTGCGTGCAGGCCACCGCGTCCGCCGGGCCGGTGGCGCGCACGCGGATCCCGGTCACCCCCTCGCCCAGGTCCCCGGCGTAGAGCTCGGCCGGGGCGCCGCCGGGCATGATGAAGGCCATCCCCTCGGGAGCGCCCCCCACGCCGCCTGGCGCGTCCAGCTCGAGGGTCTTGATCTCCCCGTCGAAGCGCGGGGTCTCCTGGGCCAGGGCGGCGGCGAGCGCCAGCAGGAAAAGGGACATCTACTCGATGTACCCGAGGATCCGGAGCTGTTCGAGCTGCTCGTCGGTGTACTGCTGGGGCGCGCTGGTCGAGAACTTCTCGCCGACCTTCTTCCCGAGCGCGTAGCGCGCGTCGAGGCGAGCGCGGATCCGCGCCACATCGGCCGCACGGCTGGACGCGAGGTTCGTGGTCTCCTTCGGGTCCGCCTTGGTGTCGTAGAGCTTCACCGGGCCGTCGTTGATGATGAGCTTCAGCCCCGTGCCCGCCTCGATGAACGCCCGGTGCTCGGCCCACTCGCTGTAAACCCCGTCGCCGCTGTCCGCGGTGCCGGTGCGCATGGTGGCGGCCTGGCTGCGACCCATCCAGTGCGCCCCGCGGGGCACCCCGGCCAGGTCGGTCAGCGTGGGGGCGATGTCGACCTGCTGCGTGTAGCCCTTGAGCCGCCCCGCCGGGACACCGGGCGCCTTCACGATGGCCGGGATGCGGATGTTTTCCTGGTAGAGGTTGCCGTGGAACCACTGCTGGTGTTCGTAGAAGGCCTCCCCGTGGTCGGCGGTGAACACCACGATGGTGTTCTGGTCGAGCCCCGAGGCCACCAGCTCGCCCATCAGCCGGCCGAACTCGGTGTCGAAGTACTCCATCTCGGCGTCGTAGAGAGCGTACAGCCGCTCGATGTCGTCGGCGGTGGGCTTCACCCCGTCCTTGATCATCTTGTCGATCTCGACGTGGGCCCCAGAGAGCTTGCTCGGCCCGGTCTTGTACTTGCTGTACCAGGGCTCGGGGGCCTTGTAGGGCGAGTGCACGTCCATGAAGTGCAGGTAGGCGAAGAACGGCTTGGTGGATGACTTCTGGGCCGTGAGCCAGGGGATGAACGCATCGTTGAGCTGGCGCGCCGAGTGGCCCCAGGCCTGATCGGTGCCGCCGACCACCTGGTAGTTGTCGAAGCCCTGAGAGAACCCCTGGGAAGCGCCCAGCACGGTCGACTTCACGAAGGCCGCGGTGTTGTAGCCGGCCCCCTTGAACTGCTCAGCGACCGTCTGGTGGTCCGGGGAGAGCGTGTTCGCCTCTTTCGTCTCCGGGCCGCGCAGGGTCTTGTGGGCCTGGGGGTCCACGCCCGAAAACAACGACGCGACGGTGGGCACCGTCCACGCGTTCTGGGATTGCGTGTACTCCCAGACCACCGACCGCGACGCGAACCGGTCCAGGTTCGGCGTCGTCGGCCGCTTCTTGTACCCGTACGGTCCGAGCACGTCCGCCCGGAGGGCGTCCATGAGGACGATCAGTACGTTGGGCTTCGCGGTGGCGGCGCGCGCAGGAGCGCCGGCAAACACCGCGAGCGCGGCGCTGGCGGCGACCAGGAACAGGACGAGACGGCTGGACTTCATCGACGGCCTCAACCCGCGCTTATCGTCCGGGCTTCCCCGGGGCCGCCTGGAGCTCCCACACCCCGGCCTTCCAGTGAAAGACATCGGCCGTCATCGCCCCGATGGTCGACGGATCGGACACCACCGCGGCCGCGGCCAGCCGGAGCAGCTCGGGCGCCTTGTCGTCCGCGGCCTCGGTGCCGAGCACCAGGAGTACGTCGCGGGCCGGGGCGGCGGCGTAGACCTCCCCGTGCGCGCTCGACAGCCGCTCCCAGAACGAGGTCTCCAGCAGGATGGAGGAGGCGTACACCGACCCGGTCACCCACAAGAGAGGGCCCCGTTGCTCCACTTCGAGCCCGGAGACCATGGACTTCACGTTGGGGCGGGTCGTGGCGAGGAGGTCGACTGGGGCCACCCCGAGCCCGGACAGCTCGTCTCGATTGAGGTAGCGCATCGTGGTCGGCGAATCGACGAGGTAGACCACGACGAGGTCGCCGCCGAAGGCCTCGGAGTACACCTTCTCGCCGGGCGCGCCTTCGAGCACCGAGCGCGGCCGCACCCCGGGGATGACGCGGTCCACGGTCGGCGGCGTGGGGTGGAGCGCCTCGTCGAAGCTGCGCAGGAAGCCGCTCCGTTCGGCCGCGCACACCGCCGGGTTGGCCCGGCAGGTACCGTAGAGCTGGACGATGCGGAGGCTCAGCTCGTCGCCGCCTTCACACGTGACGGCGAGCATCAGCTTGCCGGCGGGCACGGCGGTGCACTCGGGGAACGCGGTCTCGAGCGCCGCGGCGAAGTCGCGCGTGAAGCTCTTGGGCGAAGCCAGGGCGACCGAGAGCAGGAGGAGCACGAAACCTCGGGGGTCAGGACGCCGACGACAGCGCCGTCACTCGATCTTTCCCATAGCCGTGTTCAGGGTCCAGGTGTTGGAGCCGGTCGGGTCCACCTGAATCTCGCGGGCGAACACCTTGCCGTCCGTCTCGTAGGAGAGGCTGTGCGGCCCGGGGCTGAGCACCACCTGGATCGGCGTGGTCCCCCGCGGCGCCCCGTCGACGGTGACGAGGATGCCGCCCGGACGTGAGTTGAAGGTGCTCATCAGGGGCCCCGTGGGGGCGACCGGGGCCGCCCAGGGGTTGGTGCTGGCGACGGGCGGAGGGCGTGTGTCCACCCGCACCGCCGGGGGGGTCGCGGCCACCTTGGTGACGGGCGGAACCGGGGGGGGCTTCGGTACCGGGGTCGTCGTCGGGGGAGGCGGGACGGGCGCCGCGGACGGGGTGGTGGGCACCGACGCGGGAAGCGCGACCGGCGGCGGCTCCTCGGGGACCACGTCGAGCGCGACCGCATCGACCGCAGGGGTCGGCTCGACCACGGCCGGGGTGGGCGTGGCGACTGCCCCCGGGGGCTCCTGAACCGCGGCCGAAGGGGCGAGGCTCAGCTCCTCGGGCTCCGACTGCCGCTGCGCGAGCCACAGGAGGGCGCCGCCGAGGACGAGGAGCGGCACCAACGCGACCGCGGCCACGCCCAACAGGCCCCAGCGGGACCGACGTGCACCGGCCCGGGCGGTGGAGGCCCGCTGCTCGGAAGCGCGGGCGGGCGCCGTGCGCTGGGTCGGGGCGACGGGAGCCTCAGCGGCATCGAGGCCCTTGGGCACGAGGCCTCCGCGACGGCGGCCGGGTCGGGCATCCCCGCGCAGCGCAACGACGTTCTCGGGCAGCCCCTCCTCTTCCTCTTCCGCCTGGGGCTCCGCTGCCCCCGGTCCGAAGGAAGGCGGCGGGATCTTGAACATCGACGGGGCCACGATGGGGCGGGTGCCTTCGGCGCGCCCGGTGGCCTCTTCGCTGGTCTCGGTGTTGTCGGCCGGGTCCACGTCCTCTTCGGGTTCGGGTTCGGTCCCGAGGTCGGTCGCCTCGTCGCCGGGGCCGATCGGCTCGATCATGATGGGCGTGAACTCTTCCGTCCGGGCTGACCCGCGCGGAGGCAAGGCCATACCCGCCGGACGAACCGCGGTGGTCATCGCGGGAGGCACGAACGCCGCCACGACGGGCGCCGCTTCCGCCTCCTCCTCGAGCTCGGGCTCGGGGAACACGTGCGCGGCCCACTCCGCGAGGCCCTCGCCTTCGAGCCTGGCCAGGAGGTCTCGGCAGGAGCCGGCCACGCTCTCGAAGCGAAGCGACAGGTCCCGCTCCGCGCCCACCAGCGAGAGCAACAGGTCGACGAAGTCGGTGCGCCGCTCGCCGAAGGCGTCCAGCTCGGAAGCGGCGGCGGTCAGCCGGCGCTGCACGTGGTGCCGCTGGATCATCGCCGTCGTGCCGCCCCGACCGAACCGGCGCCGCGTCGCCATCTCGTAGAGCATGGTGCCGAGCAGGAAGAGGTCCTCCCCGCGGGTGTCCTCGAGGGGGGCGGCGCCCTTGCCCTCGCCCGCGTCACGCGGGGGGCGACCCGCCACGCGGAGGGCACCGAAGGTGAACACGCCCTCCTTCCCGAGCCGTGTCGCCACCGGCCGTGGATCGGGGCGAACGGTCGGGGGCACCATCTCTGCGCCCCAGGTCCGATCAAGGGCCTCGGCGAGGTGCAGACCGACGGTGAGCACGGCGCGCGGGGGCATCACCGGCAGGCGGCGCCGGGCGTCGAGCAGCTCCGCGAGCCATTCGCCCGGCGGGAGGGGGAGCACGAGCACCGACGCGCCGTCGTAGGTCGACAATGCAGGGCCCGTGGGCATTCCGGGCGCGCCCTGCATCAAGTCCAGGCTCGCGCGGGCGGCGTCCAGGTCGACGTCCAGCTCCTGGACGACAACGTCGACGCCGTCAAGCTGAGCGCACCAAACGCCCACATCAGCGAGGGCTTCGACGGCCGCTCCGCGGACCAGAGGTCCGTTGGCGGTCAGGGACACCGATGAAGTTGCCACAGTGTCAGTTTTGCCTCCGCGCACCCTGCCGTCAAACACGCCAGCGCGAGGAATCGCTATTTGTAGTCCTTCGCGTCCAGTTCGAGCTCCCGCATCCGCGTGTAGAGCGTCCGCCGGGTGAGCCCCGCCGCCCGGGCCGTCTTCTCCATGTGCCCCTTGTGCCGGATCAGCAACTTGTGGAGATACTCCCTCTGTATCTGGGTGGAGGCGCGGAGGATGAGCTGGTCGAGGGGGACGTTCTCGTCCACGACCAGCGCGCCCGTGGGCTCGTCCACTCCCGACCGCCGCGCGACCTCGGGGGGCAGCGCCCCGACCCGGAGTTCATCCCCGTGACACTGGATGACCCAGCGCTCGCACAGCGCGCGGAGCTGCCGCACGTTGCCGGGCCACCGGTAGGTGGCGATGCACTCCATGGCCTCGGGAGAGACCACGGGCACCGGGAGGTCGTACTCCTCGGCCGCGTCGGTCAGGAAGTGCCGCAGCAGCAGGGGGATGTCCTCGGTCCGTTCGCGGAGCGGCGGCAGGAACACCGGGAACACGTTGAGGCGGTAGAACAGGTCCTGCCGGAACCGGCCCTGGGCCACGGCCTGCTCGAGGTCGACGTTGGTGGCCGCCACGATGCGCACCCCCACCTTCACGAGCTCGGTGCCGCCGACCCGACGAAAGGTCATCTCCTCCAGCACCCGGAGCAGGTTCACCTGAACGGCGAGCGATGTCTCGCCCAGCTCGTCGAGGAAGAGCGTGCCCCCGTCGGCCATCTCGAAGACGCCCTGGCGCCGGCC
>JAYVAS010000790.1:0-5268 GCA_043750895.1 Pseudomonadota bacterium | reverse complement strand
TCGAGATGGACACCCTCGCCGCCTTCTGCGCCAATGGGCACTACTGCGGGGCCGGGCTGTGGGTGGGCCGGGGCGGCGACATGACCGACGGACTGTTCGAGCTCACGCTGATCCCGTCGCTGACGGCGCTCCGCGCGGCGTCCTTGTTGCCGAAGGCGTACGCCGGTCGATTCGACGGGGCGCCCGGCGTCGTGCGGGTGCGGGCGCACCGGGTCGAGGTCGCCAGCCCGGTCCCGATCGAGACCGATGGAGAAGTGATGGGGTCCGGGCCCGCGGTGTTCTCGGTCTTGCCGAGGGCCCTCCAGGTGCGCGGAGGGTGGCTGAGGCCGCCAGGCACGCTCGACTGAGAGTTTGCGTAATTTGTGTATTTTGCCAAACGGCAAAAAACCCTCCTTTCAGCGTTGGCAGCTTTGGCGACCGAGGCTATACAACTGCCCCCGTAAAGGAAGGTGTTTCTCCTCTTTCCTCCGGGACCCCGCTCCCGGTCGTCGGCTTAGGTCTTCTGTGAGCCGGTCTTTCCCCCTGAGAGACTTTAGATTTCTTTCATCTCTTCACCCATTAGGAGGCGCCCCGTGAATAAGGCAGATCTTACCGAGCAACTTGCGATCAAGGCCAACATCCCCAAGATCAAGGCGGCCCTGTACGTGAACATCATCATGGACACTGTCCAGGATGCCCTCACCCAGAACGAGAAGGTGACCATCAGCGACTTCGGGACCTTCACGGTCTCGCAGCGCCGTCAGTTCAAGGGCCACAACCCCAAGAACGGCGCCGTGATCCAGGTTCCCTCTCGCCGCATCCCCGTGTTCCGCGCGGGCAAGGGTCTGAAGGAAGCGTTGAACGCGTAGTTCAGCGGTCCCCCTCCGCTGTCGGGCCGGCCCTGTGGTCGGCCTGACTCATTTTTGGACATGGTTTGAATGGTGACTGAGCGCACAGGTCCCGTCGGCGGGGACCCCCGCACGTTGACTTTCTGCGTGCTGAGCGCATGCTATGCGTCCGAGAGGGCAACCTCCCGGCAGCGGCACATCTCGTGGCCGTCGGTCATTCCGAAAAGGGCTTGAGCCCACGGGTCTGCCTCACGCAGCCCCTCGCCGGAGGCATGGTGGAGACTGTAAATGTGCCCCTTCCCGTAGAGGCGCCCCCCCGCGCGCGCGTTCGGTTCGCGGCGGAGGCGAGCCTCCCGTCGAGGTTCGGTGAGTTCCGCGTGTACGCGTTCGAGGACCTGGACGACGGCGACGAATATGCGGTGGTCGTGAAAGGGGACATCAAGGGCTACGAGGGGGTGCCGGTGCGCCTGCACTCGCAGTGCTTCACCGGCGACGTGATGGGGAGCTACCGGTGTGATTGTCGGGATCAACTCGAAGCCGGCTTGAACTACATCGGCCAGGCCGAGCGGGGGGCGGTGGTGTACCTCCCGCAGGAGGGGCGCGGGATTGGCCTCGCCAACAAGATCCGCGCCTACGCGCTCCAGGACCGCGGGATGGACACGGTGGAGGCCAACATCGCCCTCGGGTTCCCGGACGACCTCCGTCGGTACGATGCGGCCGCCGAGATCCTCCGGCAGCTCGGCGTAAGCAGCATCGCCCTGCTCACGAACAACCCGAACAAGGTGATCGGCGTGGGGCGAGCGGGCATCAAGGTGGTGGATCGCATCCCGCTCCGCACGGCCCCGAACGAGCACAACGCGTTCTACCTCGACACCAAGCGGCGGAAGAGCGGTCACGCCCTGTAGGCGGCGGGCACCTGCCCACGGCGCCCCGGCGCGGCCCACCCGCGATTCTGACTGAGGGTCCAGAATCGTCCTTCCCATCGGCGGGCGAGGGGTTAAGACGCGTGCGCTCCGACAGATGTGACACCGCTTGTGGACGGGCCTTTGGCCCGCCTGCAGTTTCTGGGCTTTCGAGCCACTTTTTGATGTGACGTCAAGGATTCGTTGACACGATCCTGTTAGGGCGGCTACCCTTCGCTCGGACCTGGCAGCATCAGCTGTTGGTTCCTCCCCCTGGAGACCGAATGCGTCCCACCACGCTGCTCAGCTTCGCCGTACCGTCTCTCTTCCTTCTCGGCTGCAACAAGACCGTCCCGGTCATCACCGAGATCTCGTACCCCGTGATGTCGCTCAGCCAGTCCTCGGTCGAGTTCGGGAGCGCGGGCTGGGGCGAGACGGTGGAGCGCACGGTCACCCTGCGCCAGGGCGGGATCTCTGCCGACGGTCTCGGCATGAAGATGGGGGTTTCGTCCATCGAGATCGGCGAGAACATGGGGGCGAACTTCTCCGTGACCTACGATCTCGCCGAGATGAACTGCCCGGAAGCCGCCGCTCCGGCCGACACCGCGGCCACCACCGCCGAAGCCAAGGACGAGGACGTGGACACCGGACCGGTGGACACCGGGACGGACACCGGCACCACCACGGGCGGCACCACCACGACGGGCGGCACCGAGACTGCGCCGGCCGGCGTGCTCTTCACGATGGATCCGCTCTGCGAGCTTCCCATCCACGTCCGCTACACCCCGGTGGACGTGGGCGACATCTGGGCCGGGCTCATCGTCAAGACCGGGACCGCCGACCTCCCGGCCGACGCGGAAGAGGGCACGCTCCCCGACTACTCCAAGGACCCCGTCCACAGCGAGCAGGAGGTGTTCCTACACGGCACCGCCGCCCACGCCCAGGGCACCCTCGTGGTCCGGCCGCGCTCCTACGACTTCGGCTACGTCCACCCGGACGATCCGGGCACGCACGTCGCGTACATCGAGCTCCAGAACGTGGGCGACGGCGACGTCACCATCCACTCCGTCGCGGCCTCGGATTCCTGCGATGCGGCGTTCAGCCTCGACGTGGCGCCCCCCGCCGAGAGCCCGGTGGCCCCCGGCCGGAGCGGCCTCGTCGCGGTGAGCTTCACCCCCACCACGACCAACGGCGCCTACTGTCAGGTCATCGTCACCTCGGACGACCCGGCCAACCCCGAAGTAGACATCACGCTCACCGGGAATTCCGGCTCCGACGCGCTGAATCACCCCCCGACGGTGGCCATCCGCGATCCCGAGAACGGGTACAAGTACTCCACCATCCGTGACCTCACGATGGAGCTCAACATCTTCGACGTCGACCAGCCGGCCACGTCGTTGTCCTGCAAGGTCAAGAGCGCCATCCTCCAGGAAGCGAGCATCGCGACCTGCACGGCGCCGGACGAGTCCGGGCACTTCTGGGTCACGATCCCCCGCGAGAACATGGACTCCGGCATCGACACCATCGTCGTCACCGTGACCGACGGCAACGGCGTCACCGCCGAGGCGTCCGTGTCGATGCTGATCGACACCGACTACCCGGTGGACGACGACGACGGCGACGGGTTCGGCCCGGCCGACGAGGACAGCCCGGACTGCGACGACGCGAACCGCGACTCCTACCCGGAAGCGGCTGAGATCTACGACGGCGCCGACAACGACTGCGACGGCATCGTCGACGAGGGCACCGAAGGCTACGACGACGACGGCGACAGCGTCTCCGAGGTCGAGGGCGACTGCAACGACTACGACGACACCGCCTACCCCGGCGGTCCGGAGCGTGGTGACGGCGTCGACAACGACTGCGACGGCACGGTCGACGAGGGCACCTCGCTCTACGACGACGACGGCGACGGCTACGCGGAAGTCAACAACGACTGCAACGACAGCGACGTGGCGATCAACCCCGCCGCCCTCGAGACCTGCGACGGCGTCGACAACGACTGCGACGGCCTCCGCGACCAGGCGGACGGCTGCGCCGCCACCGACTCGGATCCGATGGTGATCGGTGTGGTGCGCTCGAACGACGCCAACGCGTGCGAGTCGGGTGAGACCATCACGCTCGAGGCCCTCGTGTTCGATCCGGACGGCCAGATCCCCACGCTGGTGTGGCAGGACGATTCGGGTGCCGTGGGCAACTTCGACAACCAGTCGTCGTCGGTCACCCACTGGACCTGTCCCGAGCTGGACGCGAACAGCGGCGGCAAGGCCTTCAACGTCTACGTGACGGCCACCGACCCCGACGGCCACCAGGCCTACTCGTTCGTGAAGGTCTCGGTGTACCCGGTCGGGTACGGGCTGCATGAGCCCCTGCAGCAGGTCGAGTACGTCGAGCAGAGTGGATGCGCCTCGACGCCCACCTCGCCGGCGGGCCTGCTGGTGGCGGGCGGCGCGCTCGCCACCGCGCTGCTCCGTCGTCGGAACGCCCGCGCGTAAGGCGGGAAGGGCGCGGCCGACCCCGTCATGCGGGGTCGGTTGAGCCCGGCCAGAGGCACCCCAACGCGGCCGCGACCGCGGTGGGGGTGCGGAGGATGAACGGGCCCAGGCCGATCGGGATGAACCCCGCGTCGACCAGGGCCCTTTCTTCATCCGGGGACCAGCCGCCTTCCGGGCCGATCGCCACCGCCGCCGCATCCCGGACGTGGCCCACGGGACCGGTGGCGCCCGGAGCGGCGAGGTAGCGGAGCGCGGGCAGCCCGTCGAGCGCTTCGGCCAGGGACCGCGCCGCCCGAATCACCGGCTGATCCGCCCGTCCGCACTGGGTCACCGCGGCGCGGAGGACGCGCTCCATCCGGTCGACGCGGAGCGCGCCGGGCGGGCTTCGGTGGGCGGGGAAGAGGCGGAACTCGGTGGCGCCGCCTTCCGTACCGGCGGTGAGCGCCTCGTCGAGTGCGGGGCCGCGCGGGATGCCGAGCAGGACGACCCGCGGGAGGGGCGCGGGGCCGGCCTCGCGCGCGACGACCTCGAGGATCGCGATCCCCTGCGCGACGTCGACGAGGGTGCAGGTGGCGCGCACGCCCGAGGCGTCGGTCGCCACCACCGAGGCCCCCCGGGCCAGCCGCTGTACCCGCAGGAGGTGGTGGGAGCCGTCCGCGTCGACGGCGGTGCGTTCCCCGACCTCGGGGACGTGGAGCACGACGATGCGGTTCACGGCCCGTCGAACACCAGGGAGGTCCAACCCTCCTCGGTGTCGTCCACGAGGATGGCGCGGGCGCCGAGGGCCTCGCGCACGAGGTGCGCCCGGTCGGCGAGGATCCCCGCGCACGCGATCGGACCGCGGGAGACGCGGAGGAGGTCGGGCGCCAGCAGGGCGAGCACCTCGGCGTACAGGTTGGCGACCACGAGATCGTAGGGGCCGGTGACCGCCGCGAGTGGCCGGGTGGAGAAGGATGCGGTCAACCCGTTCAGGGCGGCCGCCTCCTCGGCCGACCGTACGGCGTCGGGATCGGTGTCGATGCCCTCCGCGTGCATCCCCAGGTG
>JAYVAS010000789.1:0-2807 GCA_043750895.1 Pseudomonadota bacterium | reverse complement strand
ACCGCGTCCAGACCTGGTGGCAGATGGCCGCCAAGGACCTCACCGCGGTCGACCCCGAGCTGGCGACGGAAGCGCGGGCGATGATGACCTTCGTGCGCGAGCAGTCGCGGCTGAACGACGACGAGGTCAACGTGGATGACGTCATCAAGCAGGAGCTGGACCTGGAGCGGAAGATCCGCGCCCGGGGAGACAACAGCCCCCGCCTGACCGCCATTCTCGACTACATCAACAGCTCCGCGAACAGCGTCATCCAGGGCGGAGACCCCGCGGCGGTGGTCAAGCCCGAGCTGCCGCCGGAGTAGTTCTCTGCGGCGCCCCCGTCGGCACCGTCGGGGGCCCCGTCGGCCCGGCCTCAGCCCCCGAAGAGCCGAAGCTGCAGGCCCTGTCGACGGAAGCGGTCCACGGCGGCCCGCGCCTCCGCCGCTTCGGCGCGCGGCACGTAGATCCGCCGGACCTCGACGTCGGGGTCCATCCTCCGCAGGACCGGTGACGCCGCGAAGACGCTGCCCACCGCGCCGTCCTCCTCCACCAGCCGGATGTCGCCGTCGGGGCGGAAGGTCCGCATCCGCGCGGTGGAGTCGACCCAGGTGCGCGAGGCCACCTCGGCCAGCAGCGCGCCCAGGGCCGTCGCGTCGGCGCGCCGGGCGGGGTCGGCGCTGACCTCGAGCTCGACGACGCAGGCGGGGAGCTGGCGGCGCCAGACCGCCTGCGCCGCTTCGAGGGGCGATTGCCGGAGCCACTCCATGACGCGGTGATCGTCCCAGGCGAGCCACGCGTCGGGCTCGGTCGGAAACGCAGGGAGGGCCTCTTCGAGCAGCAGGTCGAGGATGCGGCGGGTCCGGTGGAAGTAGACCTGGAGGAACATCGAGTAGCGGGCGAGCAGCAGCCCCTCGGCGGCGTGCAGCCCGGCGCGACGCACCGCCACCCGGCCCTCGGCGACGGTCACGCACTCGACGAGGCGGGCGAGGTCGTACTCCCCGTATCGAACGCCGCACATCCGACTGTCGCGCAGCAGGTAGTCCATCCGGTCGGCGTCGATCTCGCCGGAGACGAGCGAGGCGGACACCGAGTCCCCGGTGCCGTCCACCAGCCCCGCCACCGCCTCCGGATCGATGCCGTGGGCGTGCAGGATGTCCGCGATCTCCCCGGTGCGGATCAGGGTGAGGGACATGTACTCGTGGCGCAGCCCGCGCTCCCCCGCGTGGGACAGCGGCGGGTGGCCCACGTCGTGGAGCAGCGCCGCCGCGCGTACGAGGTCCACCGAGCCCGTCCACCCGCCGAGGGTCAACGTCTGGGCGAGCTGGCCCGCGACGTGCATCGCGCCGATGGCGTGGGTGAACCGGGTGTGCTCGGCGCCCGGGTAGACGTAAGCGGTGAGGCCGAGCTGCCGAACGCGACGGAGGCGCTGCACGGGCCCACTGTCGATGAGCGCTGCCTCGACCGGCTGCACCGAGACGAAGCCGTGGAGAGGGTCGCGCACGCGCTGCACGCGACGCGATATCCCGCCGAGCCTGTCCACGGGTTCGGGGGTTGGTTACCCAGACGTGTCAAGAGAGGGTTCATGTACCGCTGGTTCGTCGTGCGCCTCGCCCCGCTGGCCGTCCTGTTCGGTCTGGCCGGGCCTGCCGCGGCTGGGGAGGAGTACGCCGAGGGCAAGCGCGTGGCGCTGGTGATCGGGATCTCCAGCTACGAGAAGCTACCGGCCGAGCTTCAGCTCGACTCGGCGCGCACCGAGGCGGCCCGTGTCGCCGCCGCGCTGGAGCAGGGCGCCGGCTTCGACGCCGTCCGGCTCCTGACCGACGCCAGCGCCACCACGGCCAACCTCCAGGAGGTCCTCAAGAACCAGGTCGCGAAGGAGGTCGTCTGGCGCGACCTCTTCCTCATCTACTTCGTGGGCCAGGGGATGGGCTCCGACTTCGGGGACCCGCGGCTGCTGATGTACGACACCGACCCCGAGCGCCTCGAAGCGACGTCCATCACCGTGAAGGACATCGCGACGATGCTCCAGAAGGACGTGCCGGCCAGTCGGTACGTGGTGATCACCGACGCCGCCAACGTCGGCGAGCTCAACGGGCTCGCCTTGCTTGGCCCCACCGGCAACGACTGGCCGCAGATCGGCAACCAGTCCTTCATCCTCTCCAGCGCCGGGCCGCGGCAGGTCACCCAGCCCGGCGTCTTCTCCAAGGCGTTCGTCGAGGCCATCTCCGGCCAGGCGGACACCAACGGGGACAAGCGGGTGTCTGGCTCCGAGCTGAACAACTACCTCGTCGTCTCGGTCCCCAACGCGACGGGGGGCAAGCAGCTCCCGACGGTCCAGTCCAGCTACACCCCGTCGTTGGAGCTGACCTCGTCCAAGCGCGTCGAGCAGGCGCTCGCCGCCGTCATCCCCACCGCCGCGGCGGTTCGGGTGGACAAGGCCAAGTTCGTCTTCCAGGGCGGCGTGTCCCAGCGGGTCCAGTGCCCGACCATGCAGGCGCCCATCAGCTGCGACCCCTCCTGCTACGTGTGGGAGGTCGAGAGCGGCCCCTGCCAGGTGTCGATGACCAGCAACGGCACCGAGATGACGGGCGAGGTCAACCTGCAGTACCGCGGCGCCTACACCTGCGGCGCGTTCCAGGGCGGCCTGACCTGCTCGAGCCCCCCTCCACCGAAGTAGGCGGCGGCACCCGGTGGACGCCGTCGGCGGGGAGCTGATCACGATGCTGCGTTTCGAGTCGGTGAGCGACCGCCGCGGGTAGCGCGCACCGCTCGCGGGCGGACCGCTACCGCCCCACGCGGACGCACGCGAGCGACCAGCCCGGCGCGCC
>JAYVAS010000788.1:0-5320 GCA_043750895.1 Pseudomonadota bacterium | reverse complement strand
TGTCAGGGGCCGAACAGATGGACAAGTACGGTCCCAATCTCTCTGCGGTCATGCGGGGGGAGGGAGGACCGGACGACCTGACGGGCGGGGACTCCGCCGCGAGCGGCTTCCAGGAACGCTTCTTTGGGTTCGGCGGAGCTGACGTCATCGATGGAGGAGCTGGAGCGGACCGTTTGGATGGCGGCTCGGGCTCCGACTCCCTCTACGGGGGCGCAGGTGCGGATGTGATCCTGGGTGGAATCGGGTCTGACTCCATGTACGGCGGAACGGGTGTGAGCACGATTTGCGGGGGCGGGGACCTCTCGGGTAGCGGCGACTACTTCGAGGCATCGGTTGCCGGTGCGCATCAGTTCTGGGCGCCGTGGGCGAGTGGGGCCACCGCTCCCTCTGGGGTCACGACCGGAGGTGCGACCCTCTGCGGCGACGTTGCCTGGGGCTCGTCTTGGGTGGCGGGCGTGTGTTCCTATACGCTGACGGCGGAGCCAAGTGCGTGTTGATCGGTGAACCTGCCGGGGACTGCTCGACGCGCCGGACCCTCGGCGGCCCTCCGACGGAGCTGGCCGCCGCCACGACGTCCCGCGCGTGAGGTCACCGCTGGAGCGAAACCGTCGTGTCGCTCGCTGGCACCCTGGTGAGCGCGTCCGGCGGGACGGTGCCGTCCACCGAGAGCGTGACCGTGGCCCCCGGGCGCAGCCCTGAGAGCGTCGCGACGCCGTGGCGGTTGGTGGTCGAGGTCAGGGTCCAGGTCCAGCGCAGCCGGCGGAGCGCGACGGCGTACGGACCGGAGCCGACCGGGGCGGACGCCGGCCCGTTCCACACATCGAGGTCGCTGACGCCGGGCTCGACGACGAGCGGCATGTCCACCTGGATGCCTCCCGAAACGTGTCGCCGCCCGCTGGGCGCCGCCAGGACCACCACCGCATCGGCCACCGGGGTACCGTCGGCGTGGGTCACCCGGACGGTGAGGGTGATGCCGTCGGGGCAGCCATCCTCGTCTTCGTAGAGGTTCCACGTCTCGGCCGTGAGGAGGCACCGATCGCGCGCGTGGGCCGGCAGGGCGACGAGGCCCATCAGCAGGGCGGCGCGGAACGGGTGGGACACCACTGTATTGGACGCCCAAGAGCGGCCTCTCCCGGTCAGGACGCTGTCAATCCGCGCCGTCGTCAGCCCGTCGCCCCCTCGGTTACTTGCCCGCCGATGGTCCTGGCCCTGCTCTCGTTCGCGTTGGCCGGCGAGCTCCTCGTGCAACACGCGCGGGTGTGGGACGGCACGGAGGCGGCTCCGTTCGGGCCGGTGGATCTCCTCGTCCGCGACGACGTCATCGTCGCCATCGGGCAGGATTTGGCCGCCGTCGACGGCGCGACCCGCCTCGACGCCGCCGGGGCCACGCTGATCCCCGGGCTCATCGACAGCCACGTGCACCTCTCGATGGACCCGGGCGCCGGATGGCGGGAGGACTCCGCTGCCGCCCGCGAGATCCTGCTCCGCGCGCATCTGTCCGCCTACCTGGCGTGCGGGGTCACCACCGTCGTCGACCCGGGGGTGCTCCCCGCCGAGTCTCGTCGCATCCAGGACATCCTTGCCGCCGGCGTTCCCGGGCCCCGCTACCTCCATACCGGCCCGGTGTTCTCCCCGCCGGGAGGCTACGTGGCCGCCGTCATCCCCGGCTTCCCGTCCGTCGCCACGGCCGAGGAGGTCGAGGCCCAGCTCGACGGCCTGGTACGCGACGGGGGGATCGCCGCCAAGACGACGGTCGAGCGGGGGTTCTTCGTGCCCCGCTACCCGCTCTACGACGACGCGGTCTTCGTGGCGATCCGGGCTGGCGCCGCGGCGCGCGGGCTGCCGGTCTGGGCGCACGCGGTCTCCCCGGCCGAACAGCGCCTCGCGCTCGACCGGCTCGCTCCTCGGGTGATGGTGCACGCGGTCGAACGACCCGATCGGGCCCTGATCCGGCGCCTCGTGGCGGAGGGTGTCACCTCCGTCAGCACCCTCGCCGCCGCTGACGCCTTCAGCGTGGCGCTGGATCTGGCCGGGCTCGACGACCCGCTGCTCGACCGGGTCGTGCCGGCGGCCGAGTTGGCCACCGCCCGGGATCCCGCCGTGGCGCGGGGCTTCCTTCAGCGCGTGGCGACCGACATGCTCCCCGGCGCGCCGCGGTGGTTCGGGTCGCCCGCACTCCTCCGGCCCGTCCTCAACGCCCACGCCCGCCACGCCGAGGCCGCCATCCGGGCCCTGCGGGACGCCGGCGCCGGGCTGGTCATGGGCAGCGACGCCGGCAACTGGCCGATGATCCCCTACCTCTTTCACGGTCCGAGCTCGTTGCACGAGCTCGATCTGCTGGTCGCCGCCGGCCTGAGCCCGCGGGAGGCCCTGACCTCCGCCACCCGCAGCGCCGCGACGATGCTCGCGCTCCCCCGCCTGGGGACGCTCGGGCCCGGCCAGGTCGCCGACTTCGTCATCGTGGATGGAGACCCGCTCACCGACCTCCGCGCGCTCCGCCGCATTCGCTGGACGGTGCGGGGCGGGGTGGCGGGCACGCCTGAGGCGTGGTTGGCCACGCCGGAGTGAATCAGCGGTATCCTCCCCCCGAGGCCGCCCATGCCGCTCCTGCTCGTGCTCTTCGCCTGCTCCGACTATGCCCTCGAAGGCGAGAAGGACGCCGACGGCACCTCGTTCGAGGAAGGTGCCAAGCCCGCGATCCTCGTCGATCCGCTGGTGATCGACTTCGGCGCGGTGGACCCCGCGGCCGGTCCTACCGAGGCCCGCCTGGTCACGGTCACCAACGAGGGGGACGCGCAGCTGCTCGTCACCGCCGTCGAGACCGAAGCGAACGCGCCGTTTTCGCTCACCGCCCTCGGCGAGGCGTTGCTCGACCCCGGCGCCTCGTCCACGTGGTCGGTGGTCTATGACCCCGCGGCCAACGCGGTCGACGCGCCGCTCCACGTCCGCTCCAACGACCCCGACGATCCGGTGGTGGACGTGCTGCTGTCGGGCACCCGCCTCGAGCCCGACCTCGTGGTGGACCCGGTGTTCCATGACTTCGGGACCCTGGAGTACGCGACCACCGCCTCGGTGGCGGTGACCCTGCGAAACGACGGCGCGGTCGCGCTCGACATCTCGGCGCTGAGCTACACCACCGCGTCGTTCGGCGAGCTCACCCTCCGGGACGATCCCTCGCCGCTGACCCTCCCCCCCGGCGCCTCGACCGTGGTGACCGTCGACTACGCCCCCGCCGACGACCAGGCCGACGAGGGCTACCTCACCATCCTCTCCAACGACCCGGCCGAGCCGGAGGCGTACGCGAACCAGGTCGGCAACGGGCGGATCTTCGAGGGCTTCTCGACCGGCTGGTACATCGTGGTGGACGACACCGCCTACCCCACCACCACCGACCCCTCCTACGTCGTCGAGGACCACGGCGACGCCGACGGCTACTGGTACGAGCCCTCGGGCGTCCACGCGATGATCGCGTCGGCCGACCCCGCCACCGACTGGGCCTACCTTCACGACTACGTCGTCGCCCGCGCCGGCGCGCCCACCCCCGTCACCGGCCCGCTGTCCTTCTACGCGCCAAGCACGGTGCCGTGCCAGAGTTACGCGTCCTTCAACTACGTCCTCGCCGACTTCTGGATCGACCCCAGCGACGACCCGGGGCTGTACCAGATCTCCAGCGGGACGGTCGACGACGGCATCAAGGTGCTGATGAACGGCGCCACCGTCGCGCACCTGTACCTGGGGGAGACCGCGGTGTGGGACGTGGGCGACTACCTCGTGCCCGGGGAGGTCAACACGCTGCTGGTCATCCTCATGGACGACTGCGCGGTGGACAAGTACGTCAACGACCTCGCCTTCGTGCGGGATGGGGTGATTGTGAGCGGGTGACCAGGGACGGTGAGCGCGCCGCTTACGGCCGCAACCCCTCCCGCGGCGCCTCCCACCTCCCGTCCCCGTCCGCGTCCGTGCGGATCGGCGCGGTGACCCCCCACGCCAGGGTTCCCGGGTACACGTAGCGCACCGGCTGGGTCGCCGACTCGGCCGTCACCACCCAGACCGCGTCGGCGTCGCTGTTCAATGGCCACGCGGTCTCACACGGCTTGGGTGTGACCCCGGCGCACGCGACACTCTCCACCGCCACCCCGTCCTTCCACAGCGTCACCGTCTCCACCGGCACCCACGACGCGGCCCACACCCGCACGTCCAAGGTGCTCCCCACCGGCACGTCCCGACCCGGCGCCCACGCGCCGTCCACCGTGACGTCCAGGTACAGCCCGAGCCCCACCACCGTCTCGCCGCGGCTCATCGTGGCACGGAGCACATCGTCGGTGAGCCCGGCAAGGTCGCCATCGGTGTGGAAGAACGTGACACCCAACCCGACGCGGCCGTCGGTGTGGCGGTGGGAGTCGGACACCCCCACCGGCGTGACCGGGTGCCCGCGGCTGATCAGATCCAGGTAGAACGGGAAGTACTCGGCCCAGTCACCCGAGTTCAGCACCTCCATGGCGTCGAAGTCGGCCGACCAGTGCTCGGGGGAGCCGATGACGCCCATCGTCGGGTCGTAGTCGGCGAAGCTGAACATGCCGCTGCTGCCCGCGGGGTGATTGGCCTGGATCACCCCCTCGGCGCCGACGTTGCTGCGCATCCACCCGAAGATCTCGGCGGTGTCGGCGTAGCCGAACCACCACCGCGGGGCGCCGTGGTTGGCGGCGTCGGTCGCGGTGGCCGGCCACATGTTGAAATGGCCGCGCGACACCGGGCTCACCTCGTCGGCGACGACGCTCTGAAGCCGATCGTCGAGGCCCAGCGCGGTGACCGTGGGCCGGTAGTCGGCGATGTGATCGTGGTCGGTGCCGAAGTGCAGGTCGAGGCCGTTGCCAGCGGCGACGAGCAGGCGCTCCTCCATGGGGAGTCCGCCGTCGCCGGACGGGGCGGCGTGGGCGTGCGGATCGCCCACGAGCACGCCGGCGGGATCGTAGGCCCGGGGCAGGTCCACGTCGACCGAGGTGGTCTGGCCGGCGACCACCTCGACGGGCAGCACCGCGATCTCGTCGCGCACCCCCCGGTTCACCACCAGGGTGTAGGTTCCGGGCTCGGCGTGGAGGTCCAGCGCGCCATCTCGGATGAAGCCCACCGCGGCGGCGCCGTCGGTGCGACCGGGGACGAGGCGGCGATCGACGACGGCAGGGTCGCCGTTCGGGAAGAGCAGGCGCGCGACCCCGGGCCCGCCGTCCCCGATGCGGACGCTCAGCGTCCCCGACGGGGAGAGCGTGGGCGTGGACCAATCGGTGGTGGTCGGTCCCACCCCGTTGCCCTCGGCGAAGGG
>JAYVAS010000787.1:0-7507 GCA_043750895.1 Pseudomonadota bacterium | reverse complement strand
CTCTCTGTCCCAGGTCCAGACTTTGGGCGAGGTGTAGGGCGTGGTCATGGTGTGGTCGCTTGGGTGGAAGTGGTCTGTGGGTCAGGGCGCGGTGGCGCTCACCATGCGTTCTCTGCGGAACCTGCAGGGGTGTAGACGCGCTCGGTCGATGGCTGTTCGCCTACCTGGGCCGCACCACCCTCGCGCACAGCGTCGACCAGGCCCTCCTCACGCCTCGGTGGTGGGTTCCGCTCACGCCTGGCGCGGCCGAGGCGGGGCACCCCCGCGACTCCACGTCGAGCGCCGAACCGCCGCCATCGTTAGGGATTGGAGATGTGGCTCCTCGCGAGCGCGTTCGCGGCGCCGGTGTTCGTGTCCGAGGATCCACGGGCGGTACGGCTCGCAACCGAGGCCTGGCGCCTCGCCACGGAGTGCGCGGGGGTGGAGGCGGCGGCCGCCGACACCGTCCTTATCGAGCTTGGAGATCCCGGTGGGGGCTTTGCTGGACGCGCGTACATCGAGGGAGGGAGGCTCACACGCATCCGTGCCACCAAGGTGGATCCCGAGACCCTCGCACACGAGGTGGCCCACGCGTGGTCGACGGGTGGTCCTGCGGCGCTGGTGGAAGGCGGCGCCGACCTGCTCGCCGCGTGTGTGTCCCGGCGGCGCCCGGATCTCTTCCCCCCTCCGTCCCACTCCGCGCTGGACGAGCTCCGGGATTTGCGGACCTGGGCGAACACGAACGACGACACGACGGGTCGCAGCGCGACGTATGGCGCCTCGTACCAGCTCTTTCAGATGGCAGCGACTGTCCTCCCGGAGCGATCGCTCTGGCGGCGCGGGTGGACATGGGAGTCGTTCGACGCCCTCCTCGTCACGGAGGGGGGCACGCTGGGGGAGCAGCTCGTCGCGGTGCTCGAGGGCGGCGCCGCGGCCCAGCTCGCCTCGCTCACGGACCCGGACGGCGACGGACTCGCGTCGCTGCTGGAGACGGCGAGCGGCACGAACCCGGCGCGCTGGGACACCGACGGCGACGACTGGTGGGACGGCGCCCCCTCCACGCTCCCCTCCGACGCCGTGCCCCTGCCACAGGGACGCACACCGCGCTGCAGCGGCAAGCGCGCGGGGCGCGGGTGACGGTCGAGGGCGGTGGCCCCGGTGGGAGCGACCCGCCGCACCTCGTCGTGGAGGCGTGGGTGGTCGACGAGGCGTCGGCGAAGATCCCGCCCCAGGCGTCGATCCTGCTCGAGGGCGTCCGGGCCGGCTGGGGCGCCGTGCATGGCACCGGGCTCGTCCCGGACGACCGGTGCTGGTCGGAGGGGCGGCGGGCGGTCGTCGCCGCGCCGGGCCTCGAGGACGCGCTCGCGCCCTTCGTCGCCGCGCTCCTCCGGGCCGAGGCGGCGGCGGACACGCTGCTCGGTCGCTCCGACGAGGGGGTCTTCGTCCGCCTCGGCGACCCCCTCCCGGAGGACGAGGCCCGTCCCTGGGAGCGCTTGCTTGCCCGCACAACGGTGCCGATGTCCTGGCTCGGGGATCCGGCCTACGCGGCGGCGATCGTGGTCGCGACCGAGCGGCTTGACGGTGCCGACGCTCCCCGCGACCCGAGCCTGCGGGAGGCCCTCGCGCGGAGGCTCGTCGAGGTGCCTCCCGCGAAGGTGGTCGTCGCGAAGGACGTAGCGCACGCCGAGGCATGGGCCGCGACCGTGGCGGCTTGCGACAGAGGGTGGCGCGCGCTCGTCGCCGGCGGGTGCGGCGCAGTGGTCGCCGATCCGGACGGCGACGCGCTCGCAGGGGCGACGGCGCGCCCGTCGGAAGCGCACCCGTCGCAAGACGAGGACCTGTACGGCGCCGCGGTGAGCACGCCCGCCGCCGTCCAGCTCGCCGCCGACCGTCTGCCGGTGTGCACGGGGTGGGCGGCCGGGCCCGAGGGTGGCGTGGTCACGATCCTGGGCGGAACGGTGAACCGGAACGGCCCGGCGCCGTGGCTGTACGCGGACGGACAGTTGGAGCGGCACGCCGCTTCGGATCCCGCTCCGTACGACGTGGCGGCGGGACGGTCGCTGCTCCTCGCGGCCTCCACCGCGGAAGCGGGGTGGGGCGCCGTCGGCGGCACCGGGCTCGTCCCCGACCAGCGATGCTGGTCCGACGCCCGGTGGACCGTCCTCTCCCGGCCCGGTCACGCGGGCGCGCTCCCCCACTTCGTGAAGGCGCTCCTCGACGCCGACCGCCGCGCGGAGACGCTCCTCGAGCCGCCGGCGCGTCGCCTCCTCGTGCTGCTCGGAGACGACACCGCCGGCCTCTCCCATGCCTACACGTCGATCCGCTCCGGCTGGTTGGCGGACGAGGACATCGCGTACGTGGCGGCGTACGCCGTCGCGTCCGAGCGGCTCCGCGCCGCGCCCATCACGCGGGACGCTCCCGCGGAGGTAGGGCTCTACGAGGCGCTCGCCCGGGCGCTCGTCCCGTCGCCGCCGGCCGTGTTCCTCCTCGCCATGGACGCGGCCGACCTCGCGCCGTGGGACGCCTCGGTGAAGGCCTGCAAGGGCGGATGGCGGGCATACGCGGCGGGTGCGTGCGGGCGGTGACGAATCGTGGTGCTGGAGGCAGCCGCGCCCTGACCTCCCCGGGACGCACATCCGCACGGGCCGACCGTGCCGCCTTGGAACACGTTTCCGGCTACGTCGAAGACGGTGACTTCGTAGCGCCGATTCCCAGCGTCCCGAAGCGCCTCGTTTCCATCGCAGAACACGTCCGTCCCGGTCCCGACAAAGGGCCCCACCGCAGGCAGGAACTCCCCAGACCTCCATTTCGGGGCACCAGACCAACTCGGGGGAGCCTCGTCGGTACCGGAGCCCGTCCCGAATTGGATCACGTCCTCCTGACGCACGTAGTGGCCGCCGTGTGCAGTGTTGCCCCACCGGATTAGTCCTACCGTTTCAGGGGGGCTGAATGCGTCGGTTCGTGGGGGGGTTGCTGCTCGGGATGGGGGTCGGGGTCTGGCTGGGGCGGTGGATGGTCCCGGAGAGGGCCGACCGCGCACCTTCGTTTCGAGAACGGGCATCCGCGTCGGCGTCCCGGTCCGACGCGCCCCTCCACGTCCAGGGTGGCGCCGAGATCGACCGCCTTCGCGACGAGAACGCCCGCCTGACCGAGCGCGCCGAGCAACTGGCGATCGAGGCGCACGGCGTCCCGATCCCCTGGCCGGCCGACGTGGCCCCCGAGCTCCGCCGCGACTTCGGCGCCAACCTCCGCGCGGCGGCCGCCGCGTGTATCCCCGAGGTGGCCGTGGAGGCCGTGGACTGCGCCGAGATGCCCTGCCGCGGCGTGTTCCGGAAGGTTCCCGACCACTTCATCCCGAGCTTCATGGACTGTCCCGAGTGGGAGGAGGTCTACGGAGTCGGAATCGGCCTGTCGTCGTTCGTGGCGGCCTGTGGTGACGGCCGCACCGAGGAGGTGATGGTGATCAGCGCGCCCGGGTGGGTGATCCCCCAGCCCGAGGGTGCTCCCGAGGACAATCTCGATCTCCGGCGCAAGGTGCGGGACGCAGAGCTGAAGGCGAAATGGACGTGTCTGCCGGCCTGATCGGGCGCCGGGAGGCCGGGCGGGATGCAGCAGCTCGGGAACGCCCGTGGGAGCCATGACTGGGAGCCGCCAACAACGTCACGGAGTCCGCCAACCAGCAACCTCCGCCGGCCGAGCCGCCAGCCAGTCGCGAATGCAAGCGACTTGCAGGTGGTAGGAGTCGAGTGAGTAACCAAGGCGGGCGTCCGCCTCCACATAGGGCGCGAGCATAGGCTCCCAGGCATCAAGCTGCGAGAGGGCGTCGCTGGCGACGAGCGCGTCCGACGCCCACCGCACCGCCTCCAGCTGGTCCGCGGCGCATTGGGCGTCATCCCAGCATCGGCGGATCAGCAGCCCCGCATCGAAATCGGCGAGCGTTCGCCCGGACCCACCGCACGACCCCGGCACGTACCGTGTCGATCCGTAGAGCGAGTTCATGGACGCGGGCAACATCGACCAATTCCCGGCTTCGGGCCTGTGGTACAGGTAGACATTCCCCATGTACCCTGCGTAGTGGTCATGGGCGTCCAGCACCATCTCCATGGCCATGTGGTGGCTCACCTCGGGCCAGTCCACCGCCGCAGAGATCGCTCCGTACCAATCCGCATCCGGGCTGTCCGTGGCCACGGTGCAGAGCGCCTCCAGGTCCGCCCGGGAGTCGGCGCTGCCAATCTCGTCCAGGTCCCAGCAGTCGCACCGGGGGGCACCGCTGTCGTCCAGATCGCACGGCCAGCTCTCAGAGGACGACTCGTAGAGGCTGCCCGCATCGTCGTCCGACCACCACTGGTCGATCAACACGTCGTCCTTCTTCTCGACCAGCGTGTAGATCCCGTACTCCAGGTCGTTGATCTGCAGCTAGGCAAAGCCAGTGCGGCTGGCGGGCTGCCCGGCCGAGCGGAAGATGCGGTAGGCGAGCGCCTCGGACATCGCGGCGGGGTCCTCGACCTCGTTGATCAGGTCCACGGCCTCCAGCCCGTCGTAGCGCTGGCCGTCCACGTAGTGGTCGAAGCTGACCCGGATGTTGGGCTTCCCCGTCAGGGGTTGGAAGGAGCTGTACCCCTTGAGCCGCACGCCCACCCGGAGCGAGCGCGATTCGTCAGAAAACGTGGCTTCGACATAGGTCGTCGGCGCAGCGAGCAGCGCGGCCCAGCCAGCATCATCCAACGTCAGGGAAACCGGGTGCACCTCATCGTCCGTGAAGAGCGCTTGGCCGGCGACGTACCCCGGGACCTGCTCCATCGAATCACCGGGCGCCGTTTCGTCGGCAGGCGGCGATGAATCTGGCGAACCCACGACGCCGCCGGTGGACGTGGGCGCACAACCCACGGTCAACAGCAGGACGACGGCGGACTTCATGTCCGGCACTATACGTCGCTCGACCGGCCAGCCCAAACGCACGCGTCCCCGGGGGCACTACAGCGCCAGCGCGAAGCCCATCGCCGTCGCGGCGTCGCGCATCCGGGCGTCGTAGGTGGCGATCTCGACGGACACGCCCTGCGCCCTGACATAGTCCGCGGCCGCCAGGTGCAGCGCGTCGAGGGTGCGGACGGGCACGGGAAACGGGCTGAAGCATCGCGAACATGCCGCCGGGTCGAGCTCGAGCGTACTCATGCTCATGAGGGTGGCGCGCATCGCGCCGCCGTCCGTGGCCGCGCGATCGTAGGCGTGGAGCCGGACCCACGCCTCGTATTCGGTCAGGCGGCTGGTCATGAGTTGAGCGGTCCAGAAGGAGGGCGAGGGGCGAATCGGCTCACGAAGCACCCATGCGAGCACGACGGACGTATCGACGTAGGTCAACGGTCCTCGCGATCCGCCGCGAGGTCGCGAAGGAGGGCCCCGGGCGGCAGCGTTCCCGACGTGCCCATCGGAGGCACGCCCGAGCGGGCCGGCGGCGTGAGGACCCCGCGCGCGACGAGCAACGCGACGTCATCGGGGAGGCCGAAGCCCCCCCGGGGCCCTGGCGTTCGCGGCATGTCAGCGAGCACGCGCCGCAAGCTCTCCTCGATGATGACCGTCTTCGGGGTGCCCGGCGGGAAGCGGCGCGTCATGCGCTCGAGCAGGTCGTCGTCGATGTTCAGGGTGGTTCGCATACGCATATGCTAATCGGTGCGCGCCGCCGGTCAAGGCGGCGTACGACACCCAGGCCGGCCGACGGCGCGCATCCGGAACTGACGATCGGGGGGTGAGCCGCACGGTCCGGGCCCTCACGGTAGGAATTGGCGCCGTCGAGGGTTCCACCTCGCCATCCCGGAGAGTACGGTCCCCCATGTCTCGCCTCCTCCCCCTCCTGCTCGTCGGCTGCGCCACCGCGGTTGCCGCCACCGGCCCCACGAAGTCGGCGCTCCAGGTCAGCACCGACCGCCTGGACCTCCCCAACCCGGACCTCACCGACGACAGCGGCAAGGCCTACGGCTTCGGCGACGCGACGGCCGGGAACGCGCTCCCGGACGGCTGGCGCACCTCGCTGAAGGTGGGGACCGTCGCCTACGCCGCGGCGTCGGGGGCGACGAAGCTCACCTGGACCGGCGCCAAGGGCACCGTCCTCTCCAAGATCTGGCCGGCCCAGCCCGGCGACTCCTTCGTGCTCGAGACCACGCTGGACACTGGCGCCAGCCGTTCGCAGCCGGGCAGCCTGGGGATCGCGTTCTTGAAGCAGGGGGAGCTGGTGGACTACGCCCTGCACCGCCTGGAGACGGAGTTCTCGGGGCGTCAGCCGATCGCCATCCGCGCCAGCGCGCCCGTGGGGACCGATCAGGTGGCGGTACGCTGGGTCTGGAACGCGCCCAACCCCACCGACACCGGCGCCCTCGAGGTCGGGCCGGTCACCCTGACCCGGGTGCGCGCCCAGAGCCGGTCGGTGGTGTTCCCCCTCCAGCACGTCTTCCTCGTCACCATCGAGACCTTCCGCGCCGACCACGCCAGCCTCTACGGCTACGGCCGGAACACCACCCCCAACCTGGCCCGCATCGCCGCCGCGGGCGCAGTGTTGAAGAACCACTCGCCCCAGGCGCCGTTCACCCGCCCCAGCCTCTCGTCCCTGGTCACCTCGCGCTACCCGGTGTCGCTCGGCATCCCCTCGAACATCCCGCCGCTCCCGCCCGACGCCACCACCGTCGCCGAGATGTTCGCCGACAACGGCTACGTCACCAGCGCCTTCGTCGCCCAGTTCCTGCTCTCGGCCCACTACGGCTTCAACCAGGGCTTCCACGACTTCTACAACCACCCCAACGACACGCCGGCCGCGACCGTCTACCGGGACCTGCTGCCCTGGGTGACCAACCACGCCGCCGACAACACCTTCACCTGGATGCACCTCTTCGACCCCCACGGGCCCTACCGCCCCCCGGCCGGGGCGCCGAAATTCGAGGGAGACGCCACCTGGACGGCCGACACCCGGACGCTCAGCGCCGGCAACGGCAAGCTGACGGGTCCGTTCATCCCCGGCTACGTGTCCGACCCCGGGCAGCTCGCGCGGCGGCACTACGTCGCGAACTACGACAGCGAGCTGGCCTCGGTCGACGCCCGCATCGGCGAGCTGGTCGACACCCTGACCCGCCTCGGCCTCGCCGACCGCTCGATGGTGGTGGTGACGGCGGACCACGGCGAGTCGATGACCGACCACGACCGCTACTTCTGCCACGGCTCCCTCTACGAACACGACCTGCACATTCCGCTCGTCGTCTGGGCCCCGGGCCGCGTGAAGCCGGGGACGGTCGTGAACGCGCGCACCACCCACCTCGATCTGGTGCCCACCCTGCTCGACTACGCCGGCGCCACCACGCCCAGCGGCCTCAAGGGCCGCAGCCTGCGCGGCCTGCTGGACGGCGGCAAGGCGGCGACCCAGACCTATTCGGTGGCGGTGGTCGGTGAGGGCGCCGACGAGCAGCTCGCCGTGCGGGGCGACGGCCCCCTGAAGCTCATCGTGGACCACGCGGGCAAGGTGGTCGAGGCCTACGACCTCGTGGCC
>JAYVAS010000786.1:0-1903 GCA_043750895.1 Pseudomonadota bacterium | reverse complement strand
TTCGGGGTCGCGGTGAAGGCGGGCGCGGCCGGCCTCGCCCAGGCGGACGTCGGCCTACAGGCCGCCTTCGTCCCGCTGGGGCAGGTGGTGGGCTCCGCTGCGATCAACACGTTGGTGGCGAGCAGCACCCCTGCGTACTTCCCGATCGGCGGCCCGATCCCCGCGATCGTCTTCAGCAAGCTCCGCCTCGCCTACCTCCTGGAGAGCGTCAGCGGGCACGCCGCATGGAAGATCGCCTACCGCACCGGCCCCACGTCGCTCGCCACCATGGGGAGCTGGAACACGCTCGCGGCGGAGGCGACGTGGCGCACCACCCTCGGGGAGGGCTGCACCCCCGAGATCGCCCAGAGCCTGACCGCCTCGGACTTCTGGGTCCAGTTCGGCATCGCCTGCGCGCTGAGCGGCGGCGCCACCGCGGGCCCGGTGGTCCTCCAGACGATCCTCGGCGTACGCAGGTGAACGGCGACTGGTGGCGGGCCCTCCCGTCAGACCACCCGGCGCGGGTGGGCATGCGGGCCATCGCCGCGGGCAAGGCCGAGGGGAGCCGGGTGCTCCGGGAGACGGGGCCCGGCGGAGGCTGGCGGGGTGTCTACGGAAACCAGTTGCCCGGAAAGGGGGGCCGCCTCGTGGAGCGTCCCAGCGGCACGCTACCCCCGTCGTACCTCAACAGCGCGATCACCTGGCTCGTCACCACCGACATCTACGCACCGGGGAGCGGCAACATCGGCCTGCCCTTCAACAGCGCCCGCTGGGGCGCGGTGTGGGAGGGAGCGCCCCACGCCGTGTACGTGGACACCTCGAACGCGGTGCAGTTGGTGCGCTTCGATGGGTCCGCCTGGAGCGCGGTGACGAGCGGGCCGGCCTATCCCGGCGCCAGACCCTGCCTGGGCGTCTCCCCCAACGGCGCCGAGATGGCGTTCGCGGTGAACATCCGGCAGGGGGTGATCGCGGTGTTCCGTTCCCGCGGCGGGTGGGTCCCCGAGCCCATCCCGAGCAAAGCGGACGACGGCACGCGGCTCTCCGCCCTAGCCTGGACCGTCCCCGCGCTGACGGTCACCGACGAGGGGTCCATCCTCGTCGTGTTCCGGGTGGCGGACGCCAAAACCCCACCGGCCATCTACGCGAGCCGGTTCGACCTCTCGGCGGGGGCGTGGTCCCCGCCCACCCGGGTTTCGGAGAACAGTGCGACAGAGGAGGTGGCGTTCCCGTCCGTGGATCACGTGCGACAGACCACTTCGGGGCGGGCGCCGGGGGCCCGATGGCAGGGGTTGCCGGGCAACAACGCGAGTCGGGTGCTTCAGCCGCCGGGGCTGGGGCGGAGTCACGTCTTCGACCCGTGGTCCCCCTCCCCCTGGCCCGATCCCAACGCCACCTCGACGGTGTGGTTTTGCGTGGTGTACGAGCTGCAGGACAACACGACGAGCGACCCGACCAGCCGGATCATGGGGCACGTGGTCCGCGACGCCGAGATCTCGGCCAACGGGTTCCGCGACGCGCCGGCCGGCGTGGTGTCGATCACCGGGACCGACAGCGCACGCGACCCGTGCGTGTGCGCGCAGGAGGACGGGACGTTCGTGGTGGCGTACACGCACGCGAAGAACCTAGTTGCGACGTCGGAGGGCACCACGATCGACGTGGTCTGGGCCCAGGCGCCGGACTACACCGGTTCGTGGACGGCGGGGCCCACCGTGAGCAGCGCGCCGGGCCCCTTCCGCGGCGGCGGGCGGGTCGGTCCCACGCTCGTGTGGGACGGGCCGCAGGTGGTGGGGAGTGTGTATGCGGTGGGAGACGACAGGTTCCCGGTCAACTTCCCCAACCTCCACGCCTGCCGCCCTTACCCGGAGGTGGGGCCGATCGGGGTGGTGTGGGAGCAGGGGACCATCCGCGGTTACGACAACCGGCA
>JAYVAS010000785.1:0-2397 GCA_043750895.1 Pseudomonadota bacterium | reverse complement strand
CGCCGAGGATGCCCGGGGCTGGGCCGACCGCGGGGTGGCGGTGGTCACGCCCATCCATCTTGCCGACAACCGGATCGGCGGCGCCTGGTGCCAGGAGGGCGTGCTGGGGTTGCTGAACGTCCCAGGCTGCTGGGACGAAGCGCTCGGGCCCAAACGGCACGGCCTCACCGACTTCGGGGCGGCCAGGGTCGGCGACCTCATGGACGCCGGCATCATCGTGGACCTGGCCCACGCGTCGGACGCGTCCTTCGCCGACGGGATCGGTCTCCTGCGCGCGCGTGGCGTGGCCCCCGTTTACACCCACGTCGGCGCCGCGGCGGTCCGGAACGACAGCACCGCGCTCACCGACGCCGAGCTGCGCGACGTCTACGCGCTGGGCGGCCTGGTCGGGGTGACTGCCAACCTCTCGCACCTCCGACCGCGCCCCGTCCCGGAGAGCCTCCCGCCGGAGCACTGCCCCGGCTCCATCGACGACTACCGGCTTCAGTGGGACCACATCGTCGGCATCGCCGCCGGAGCGCCGGTCGGGTGGGGATCGGACTTCCAGGGCGGCATCAACCACCTCGGCCCCGTCTACGGCCGCCGCGGCTGCCCCGATGCGCCCGTCGGCCGCCCGCTGGAGGCCTTCGACGCCGAAGGGCTCTCCAACGCCGCGCTGGTCGAGCCGATGTTCGCCCGACTGGCCGAAGGAGGCAGTGATCGGGCCCCCCTGGACGCGTCCGCCGAGCGCTTCCTGACCATCTGGGAGACCGCCCGCGCCCACCGCCGCTGACGGTCGTACCGAGCCCGGACCGCATACACTGCCAGATGGCCCTCTCGTCCACCGTCCATGTGTTCGACCTCTCGGTCTCCGACGTCGACCGGGGTTGCTACGAGACCCTCTCCCTCAAGGTCGCCCGCCACCCGTCGGAGTCCAGCGAATACATGCTCACCCGCGTGCTCGCGTACGCGTTGGAGCTCCGGGACGGGCTCGTCTTCACCCAGGGTCTGTCGGTCGCCGACGAGCCAGCGCTGTGGGTCCGCGACCTCACCGGCCAGCTCCGTGCCTGGATCGAGGTCGGAATGCCGGAAGGTCCCCGCCTCCACAAGGCCACCAAAGCCTGCGACGTGGTCACGGTCTACTGCCACAAGGACACCGCGCACTACCTGCGCACCTTGACGGGTCAGAAAGTCCACGCCCCCGAGCGCATCACCATCGTGGAGCTCGACCGCCGCTTCATCGCCGACGTCGCCGCCAAGGTCGAGAAGCGCACCACGATCGCCCTCTCGGTGACGGAGGGGGAGATGTACGTCGACATCGGCGGCGCGTCCTTCACCGCGCCGCTGGTCCGTCACGCCTTTCCGAGCTGATCAGCGCGAGACGAGCAGGACCCCGGACATGTAGTAGTAAGGCTGATCGCCGTCGCCCGCCCAGGTGAAGTCTTCGAGGCGGTAGGAGACGGGGACCGAGGGCTGCCCAGCGATCATGCCGGTGACGTCGGTGTCCCATGGGAAGACCTGCGCGCCCGGGCACCAACCGGCAAGGTCGTAGCGCCAGGTGCCCTGCTGGACTTCGTCCGTCTCGGTCCGGCCGCAGTCGTCCCGCCAGACCACCCGCGAGTACTCCTCGGCCCCCACCGCGTAGAAGTGCTCCTTCTCGCAGAACTCGGCGCAGTTCTGGGTGTTGTTCCAGCCATGGCCGGTGATGAAGGACCGGAGCGTGACCTGACCGGCCCCGTCCGGGATGGCGACGTCGACCGGGACCACCTGCTGCTCCACCGGGTTGTCGTCCAGTCCGGCGTTCCACGAGAGGTGGGGCCAGACCGGGACCACCGCGAGGGGCTCAGGCGAGGGGGGCGGTCCGCCGTCGAAGTCCACCGCCGCTGAGAACAGCCAGCCGTTGCCGTTCTCGTGGCCGGGGCCGACCCAGGTGTCGATGAAGACCCGCAGCGTCTGGGGACCGGTCAACAGGGGGCGGACCGCGCCGAGATCGGACTCCCATCCGAAGGACACCTGGTAGGAGGTGACGAAGCGGTCGATCTCGATGTACTGCTCGGAGGTGGTGCCAGGGTCGGTCACGACGCCGAAGGTGCCGTACCGATCCCACCAGTCGCAGGCGTCCTCGGGGCAATCCAGCCGGAACCGGCCGGTGAGGCCGGTGTAGGTCGTGGTCGCGTCGGGGAAGGTGACCTGGACGTCCACGCTCCGACGGTTCTCGTCACCGTAGTAGATGTACTCCTCATCGAAGACGGTGACCGTCTGGTCCTCGCCCTCGACCCGGGTGTCGGTGACCAGCGGGTCGTCCTCGGACGCTTCGGAGTCCTTCGGGGAGGGCGCTGCGCAACCCGCGGCCGCCAGGGCTGCCAGGAACGCGCACAGGGGGAGACGGACGGTCATCGAGGCTCCGGGCAGGTGAAC
>JAYVAS010000784.1:0-1505 GCA_043750895.1 Pseudomonadota bacterium | reverse complement strand
ACGGCCATCCAACGGCCGTCGACGTCGAAGAAGTTCAACGCCTGGGTGCGACCGGGGGTCTTGGACACCCGCGCCACCCCGCTGCCGAGCAGGAGGTTGAGCGCGGAGGACTTCCCGACGTTGGAGCGGCCTGCGAACGCGACCTCCGGGAGGGTGGCGGCGGGGGGTTCGGTCGGGAACGAGCCGACGAAGCGGAGGGGCATGGTCGGCGGCGGCTAACGCGGGCGCGGGGACCTCGCCGATCGGCGGGGGGCGGCTGCGCGTGGCTCGTTTCGTTCCCGCAGCCCATCAGGCTACATTGGCGGCGCGATGTCCTACGCCTGGGCGAAATCCGCCGACTCCGGCCGCGAGCTACGGATCTCCGGAGACCGACCGCTCTGGTTCGTATCCGACCTGCACCTGGGCAACGGGCGGGGCAGCGACACCTTCATGGGCAAGGACAAGCGCCTCTGCACACTGTTGGAGCAGGTACGCCGCGAGGGCGCGCGGTTGGTGATCTGCGGGGACGCGATCGACCTGCTCCAGGCCAACAACCTGACGCCCGTGATCCGGGCCCACGGGGAGCTGCTCCGCCAGCTGTCGAACATGCCCGAGGACCAGCGCGTCATCTACATCCACGGCAACCACGACGACGACATCAAGGTCTATGCAGACCTGCTCCGCTTCGAGGTGTGCGAGCGGCTTCGGGTGGGCGACGAGCTCATTGCGCTGCACGGCCACCAGTTCGACTTCTCGATGGCGGACCTCACCCGCGCCGCCCGCGCCACCCACCTGCACCACGAGCTGGAGCGCCGGCTGGGCATCTGGATCCGCATCCCGCTGGCGGCGTTCTACAACTTCGGGAACCGCGCCGCGATCTGGGGCGCCTACCGCTGGTACCAGTGGATGAAGGTTCGGAACAAGGCGCTGCGGGCCCTCGGCTTCGACGCCATCGCGGAACACTCGGAGCGGCTCGCCACCCATTGGATCCGGCACGATCAGGGTTCGGGCATGGACCTGATGCCCGGCGCGATCGCCTACGCACGCGCCCAGGGCGTCCCGGCGGTGGTCTGCGGCCACAGCCACCTCCCCGGGAACCTCGTGCAGGACGGCATCCGCTACGTCAACACCGGCTCGTGGACCTTCGACTGGTCCCAGGCCACCCGGTACCATCGTGGGGTGTTCGAGGTGACCGATCGTGCGACCGGGCGGGAGTACACCGATCAGCTCTACCGACGGCTGCTCAGCGGCGACATCACCCACCTCAACTTCGACCGGTGGTGGAAGAACCAGTACCTGGGGTGGCTCCGGTTCCGGGCCGGGGAGTTGAAACACGGCGGCTGACGGGGTTTCGCCCCGGCACGGCGAACGCGGCGCCGTTAAGCGCCCGCCCTCCGGAGGTCTCCCATGCTCGTCGACGGAAAGCCCACCCTCACCGTGTGGTGGGACAACGGTGTGGTGAGGATGATCAACCAGCCGCTGCTCCCCCACCGCTTCGCCATCGTCGACATGCCGACCTACCGGGA
>JAYVAS010000783.1:0-3254 GCA_043750895.1 Pseudomonadota bacterium | reverse complement strand
CGACAGACCGGAGCTCGGGGGGAAGGTCCTCGGGCTGGATCACGTCCCCGGGGAGCAGGATGACCGTCCGTTCGATGACGTTCCGGAGCTCGCGGTCGTTCCCGGGCCACCGGTCTGTCGCCGGGGCGGTGAACGCCGACGGGTGCCCGTTCCTCTTGCCTGCGGAGGGGATCGACCTCGAAGCGGTGGAGCGCGGTCTGCTGATGCAGGCCCTCGCGCGCACCGGCGGCAACCAGTCGGCCGCCGCCCGCCTCCTCAACATCACCCGGTACGCCCTCCGGTACCGGATGGAGAAGTTCGGGCTCTGACGCGCGTGTCCCCCATCGCCCGTCACCCCCCGAGGCGGCGGAGCCCCAGGGCCACCAGCAGCGCCTGGCCGATGAGCGCGCCCGTCGCGAGGATCGTCGGAGCCATCGACTCACCGAAGCCCATGAGCACGATGAGCCACACCTGGGGGTCGGCCGCCAACTCAGGGTTCGCCGGCACCCGCGTCGCCACGGTCATCAGGTCCACGGCGGTGCCGCCGAGCCCGGCGAACAGGATCGCGGCCCCGAGCGCCAGTTGGTACGGGATCCGACCCGGCCCCGGGGCCCACGCGAAGCGCGCGGCGTTGACCAGCGCCACGGCGCCGAAGACGAGGATGAGAAACATCGGAAAGCCGCCCATTCGGAAGAAGTCCATCGAACACCTCTGCCTGGTCCAACGCGGCACCCCGCCCCGCGTGACCGAAAAACAATCTGGTCACGACGGCGAGGGCCGTGCGTTGATCGGGCGATGGACGAGCCTGCGATCGCCCTGCCCGCGCTCAAGCGGTTGGACCCGGCGGAGGTCGACCTCGTGTTCGACGCCTACAGTCCTCGCCTGAACGGCTTCTTGCGGCGGATGGGTGCGAGCGTGGAGGTGGCCGAGGAGCTGGTGCAGGAGACGTTCGTGCGCCTCGTCCGGCACGCGCCCCGATTGGCGGACGACACCCGGGTGGGGGCCTGGCTCTACACCGTCGCCCGGAACCTGTGGGTCTCCCATCGGCGATGGGCCTGGCTGGACGGTACGCGCCTGCTCGAGCTCGCGTGGGCGCCCCCCTCCCGTGACCCGACGCCCGCCGAGCACTTCGCTGCCAACGAGGCGCAAGCCCGCTTGGAGCGCGCCGTGGTCGCGCTTCCCGCCTCGATGCGGGAGGTGTTCCTGCTGGTCGTCGGCGAGGGCCTCGAGCCCGCCGAGGCCGCCGCCGTGCTCGGCATCACCCCCGAGGCCGCGCGTCAGCGGCTGACCCGCGCCCGCCGCGCGGTAGAGGAAGGCCTCTCATGAAGCTCGAACCGATCCCCCTCGCCCCCGAGGCCGAGCGGCGCATCCGGACCGCGATTCGCCACGAGGCGCGTCGGGCGCGGCTCGCCCTGGCCGAGGCGGCGCTTCACGGGACCTTCGCGCTGGGGGCGGTGGTGTGGGCCCTGGCGGCCGTGGCCGGGTAGCTCCCGGTTAGACCGAGGCGTGCTCGTCCCCCTGCTCGACGCCGACCCCCGTGCCCTGGGGGGCAAGGGCGCCGCCCTGTACCGCCTGGCCCGCCACGGGCTGCCGGTCCCGCGCACCTGGGTGGTTCCGGTCGGGGCGTTCCAGGCCGTCCTCGCCGCACACGGCCCCGAGGGGCTCCTGCCGGGCCCGCGCGACCTGCGCCTGCCGGCGCTCCCGCCCCTCCTCGCGGTCCGCAGCTCGGCGCTCGACGAGGACGGCAAACACGCTTCGGCCGCCGGCCAGTACGAGTCGGTCCTCGGGGTCGCGCCATCGGGCGTCGCGGCCGCGATCGGCCGGGTGTGGGCCTCCTACTACTCGACGCGCGCCGTCGCCTATCGTCGCGGCGGCAAGGCCAACCCCGGCATGGCCGTCCTCGTCCAGGAGCTGGTCGACGCGCGCACCGCCGGCGTTCTGTTCACCGTCAGCCCGGTCACCGGTTCATGGCGGGAGATGACCATCGAGGCCGTCTGGGGCGTCGGTGAGTCACTCGTGGCGGGCGTGATCGTGCCCGATCGGTATGTGGTCCGGCGGCCGCGTCGCACCCCGCGCCCCATCCAACGGGTGATCGCGGCGGTGCCGCTCCAGATCGACCAGGAGACCATCCAGCCCCAGGAGGTCGAGCGGGTGCAGCACCGCGGCGCCCTGGAGGAGCGCCCGGTCGAGGCCGTCCTGGCCCGCAAGCTGGTGCGGGACGACATCCTCGCCCTGTGCCGGCTCGGCCTGCGCGTGGAGTCCTTCCTCGGGGCCCCCCAGGACGTGGAGTGGGCCGCCGACCGTGCCGGAAAACTCTGGCTCCTGCAAGCGCGCCCGATCACCACCGGGGCGGCGCTGCCGCGCGGCGGGAGCCCCCTGTGGACCCGCCGCTTCCTCGGCGAACGGTTCCCCGACGGCGCCAGCCCGCTCGGCTGGTCGCTCGTCTCGCGGGTGTTGGAGTGGTTCATCGCCTACCCCACCACCAGTCGGCGCTACCTCGGCGGCGAACCGCCCCTTCGCCTCGTCCGCGGTCACCCGTACATCAACGTCACCGTCTTCCGGCACCTCGCCTTCAAGATCCCCGGCACCCCACCTCCCCGCTTCATGCTCGACTTCTTCCCCCCGGACGAGGTCGACGCCTGGGTCCGCCGCGCCGCCGCTCCCCCCGATCTGCGCGTCTACGCCTCGATCTTCCGCACCACCTTCGAGGAGCAGCGTTGGCGCCGGTTCCGCTGGAACCCCATCACCAACTGGCAGACCTGGGACGTCTACGCCGCCGCCCTTCCCGGGCGGCTGGACCAGCTACGCCGCGCCCCCCTCGACTCCGTGCCCGGGCAGACCGAGATGCTGCTCCGTGACTACGTCAAGGTGCACATCACCTCGCTGCTGTTCGCGAACATGGCCTACGAGATCGTCGGGCCGCTGCTCTCGCCGGCGCACCAGGAGCTGTTGCTGCGCGCGCCGGCGGGCACCATCACCCGGCGTGTGAATGCCGAGCTGTGGGTGCTGGCCCGAGACCCCAGCCGCCTGGACGCGTTCCTCGCCGCGCATGGCCATCGCGCCCGGGCGAGCTGGGAGATCGCGTCGCCGCGGTGGTCCGACGATCCCGCCGCCGTGCTCCGCCTCGCCACCCTGACCCGTGACGAGCCCGATCCCGACGCCTCCCGCGCCGAGGACGCCCGCGCCATCGCCGACGCCATGGCTACGCTGAGCCGCCCGCTCGCCGCCGCGGTTCGGCTGACCCAGGCCTACCTGCGATTGCGGGAAGAGCAGCG
>JAYVAS010000782.1:0-2960 GCA_043750895.1 Pseudomonadota bacterium | reverse complement strand
CCGGTCACCGACAGCGTTCCCGCCGACACCCGCGCGCCGTCCAGGACCACGCTGGCGCCCGTCCCGAGGTGGATGGTCAGCGCGCCCTCGACGACGACGGCAGCGAGGTTGAGGTCGAGCCGGGCACCGTCGCCGACGGTGAGGGTCCAGGTGTCGGCCGAGACCCGGACGCCGCGGAGCGTGAGCGCCCGTCCGGCGCGGATCTCGGTCGGGGCGGGCGCGTCGAGCACGATCAGGGCGGGCTCGGTGACGGTGGTGGTGCGCGTGACCAGCGTGGGGATCTTGGGGAGGTTCCGGTCGCGCCACAGGCCGGCGACCAGCGCCAGCGCGGCCATGAGTCCGAGGATGGCGGCGGCGGCGGGCACGCCGAGCCGGCGCATGGTACCGCCGCGACGACGGAAGCGGTCGATGCGGATGACCACGACGGTGACGTTGTCGGGGCCGCCGCGCGCGAGGGCCAGGCCCACCAGGCGGTTGGCCGCCTCGTCGGCGCTCGTCTTCGAGGACCAGAGTTGGGTGAGTTCGGTCGCCAGCTCAGCCTGGCTGACCGGGTCGTAGAGGCCGTCGGTGCAGAGCACCACGAGATCGCCGCGCTGGACCGGGACCCGCAGGGAGTCCACCCACGCCTCGGGGAGGTCGCTGCGGCCCAGGTCTCGCGTCACCGCCGACTTCTTGCCGGGGGCCCCGGTCTCGGCGACGTGGTCGTGGGTGAGCTGGGTGACGCCGGCACGATCGATGCGGTAGGCGCGGGTGTCCCCCGCGTGGGCGATGCACAGGCCGCGGCCGTCGTCGTCGAGACGGATGGCCGTGGCCACCGCCCCCATCTTCGCGTGGTTCGGGTCGCGGGCCGCTTCGGCGAGGATGCGCGAGCGGGCGGTGCGGAACGCGGCGGCCAGCAGGGCCTCGCCGGACTGGCGGCGGGTGTTCGGGACGCTCGCCAGGGTGTCGGCGGCGATCGCGGCGGCGACTTCCCCCGCGGCCTCGCCCCCCATGCCGTCCACCACCGCGAACAGGCCCTCGGCGGGCCGGCAGACCAGGGCGTCTTCGTTGCCGGCGCGAACCCGGCCCACGTGCGTCCGTGCGGCGGCGGTCAGCATGCACGTGCCGCGATGTGGAGGTCTCCGCCCGACAGGCTGATCTCGGCGGGGAGGCGGACCACGGTGACCTGACCGGGCGCCAGCGCCTGCCCGTTGACGGCGACGGGGTTGGAGTCGCCGGGCTCCCGTTCCACCTCCAGGCCGTCGTCCACCACCCGGACGGCCACCTGCCGACGGTTGATGCGACCGCTCGCCCCGGGGAGGGCCAGATGGTCGCTCGCGGCGTCGGGGTGTGCGCGCCCGAGGACGTACCGCGTGCCGTCCCCGACGGTGACCTCGCCCTGGGCGGTCACGAGCTTCACGCGGCCGACCCGGCTGGTGGCGTCGTTGGCGGGGGCGTTGGCAAGCTTGTCCAGCCGCACCGTGATCTCGCCGTGGCTGCCGGGGGTGGCGGCCGCGTCGGGGATGTGACGGGGGTGGAGGATGCCGCTCCCGGGCTCGACCTCGTCGGCGTCGTCGACGAGGAGGCGGATGACCAGCGCGCCGACGGTGACCGCCTTCATCTCCACCAGCTTCTGGTACAGCAGCGGACCAAGGTCGCCGTGGAGGGTCGTCTCGACCGGGCGCAGCCGGTCGTGGTCGACGCGGGCGAGGAACACCCGGTACTCGTTCCAGACCTGCGGGGCGCCGGTCGCGGACCGGAACGGACAGGCCTCCAGGGTGCCGATCACCGCCTGGGCGATGGCCCAGGCGTCCACCGTGACCGGCTCGGAGGGGCGGAGGAGGGCGCGCAGCGGGGTTCGGCCAGGACGGCGGAGTCGGGTGAAGTCGACCTGGAACCGGTCGGGAGACAGGCGCTTGAGCATCAGCTTTCCTCGGCGACCGGGTCGAGTCGCAGGGTGATCTCGCCGGTCTTGCCGTCGTGGAAGAGCAGTCGGTCGCCCACGTTCAGGGGCACCTTGCCCGAGGCGCTGAGCGCCGGACGGAGCTGCGTGCCGTCGCGGCGGATGACGACGAGGAACTCGGCCTGCTGGCGGGCCTCGACCTCGAGGAACGCGCCGGTGCGGCGGATCAGGGCCGCCGCGCGCGACACGAACGGGAGCGCGTCGGTGACGATGATGTCGTTGGGGAGCCGCTGATCGTCGGGCCGTTCCTGGTGCCAACGGCCGCGCCCCAGTCGCCACTCCTTTCGCGTGAGCTCCACCGGGTGGCGGTCGCCGTCGCGGTCGCCCCCGGACACGACGAAGCTGCCCTGCAGGGCGGTGGCGTCCTCCTCGACCACGACGCCGTTCTCCTCGCCAGCGACGACGGTGTAGCGCCGGGCGGGGAGCAGGTCGGGCGTCGCGAGGCGGTTGAGCAGGCGGGCCTCGAGGTCCCGCTCGAAGCCCGGGTCCTCCACGAAGCCGCGGAGCGTCTCCCGGCCGGCCTCCCGCGTGGTGATCCGGATGCGGACCCCGGGCGGGAACACCTCGCGCCCGCGGGCACCGAAACGCTTGAGGGTGAGGATGCCCTCTTCGATCTGTCGGAGCAGATCGTCGCGGGTGAGCTCGTCATCGCCCCCACGGAGCGACGCGCGTACCTTGTCGAGCAGACCCATCCGGCGTTTCTCCTAGTTCGTCCCGCGCGGTCGCGCGTAATCCCAACCCTAATCAGCCGAACCCCTCGTGCGGGGGGTCATTCCGCTGCGGTGACCACTCGATTGCGGCCGAGATTCTTGGCGGCCCGCAGCGCGTCGTCCGCACGCGCGATCCACGCGCGCCAGCCCTCTCCGGGGCGGCGCGTGGCCACCCCCACCGAGGCGGTGATGGCGAGGTCCGGCGCGGTGTGGGACCAGACGTGGGTCTCGATCGACGCCCGGATCCGTTCGGCCACCTCGGAGGCGTGTTCGGTGTCCGCACCCTCCAGGAAGACGACGATCTCCTC
>JAYVAS010000781.1:0-3458 GCA_043750895.1 Pseudomonadota bacterium | reverse complement strand
CCTGGTACGCGGACGTGGACGGAGACGGCTACGGGGACGACGGCAGCGCGGTGACCGCCTGCGAGGCGCCCGCCGGCTACGTCTCGACCGGCGGGGACTGCGACGACGCCGACGCCGCGTACAATCCCGGCGCGTCCGAAGCCTGCACCGACACCGTCGACTACAACTGCGACGGGTACACCGGGTACAGCGACGCCGACGGGGACGGCTACGCGGCCTGCGAGGAGTGCGACGACGGCGACGCCGCGGTGAACCCGGGCGCGACCGAGGTCTGCGACGAGCGCGACAACGACTGCTCGGGTGGCGTCGACGACGGCGCGGTGGACGCGGGCACCTGGTACACCGACGGGGACGCCGACGGCTACGGGGGCGTCGACACCGTGATCGCCTGCGACCAGCCGGTGGGCACCACGGCGACCTCGGAGGACTGCGACGACGACGACCGCCGGGTCAGCCCCTCCGCCACCGAGATCTGCGACGGCATCGACAACAACTGTGACGGGGTCACCGACGGCGCCGACGCCACCGGTGCCGGGGACTGGTACCCGGACGGGGACGGGGACGGCTACGGATCCACCTCGGGCGGGGTCACCGCCTGCGACGCCCCCGTCGGCTACGTCGCGGACGGGACGGACTGCGACGACACCGACGGCGGCACCAATCCCGACGCAGACGAAGTCTGCGACGCCGCGGACAACGACTGCGACGGGTCGGTGGACGAGGACGCCGTGGACGCCAGTCCCTACTACGCCGACAACGACGGCGACGGCTACGGCGGCAGCGCCGGGACGGCCTGCACCCCGCCCTCCGGCTCGGTGAGCACCGGCGGCGACTGCGACGACGCCGACGGCGGGGTCAACCCGGGCGCCGCGGAGGTGTGCGACTACGTCGACAACGACTGCGCCTCGGGGGTGGACGACGGCTACCGCACCGGGGCGAAGTACACCCTGGACAGCGACTGCGGGAGCTGCGGCAACGACTGCTCCACCTACAGCTTCGACAACGCGGTGTCGGCCTGCAACACCGTCGCGGTGACCCCGAGCTGCGACTACACCTGCGACGTCGGCTACTACGACGTGAACGGCAGCGGCCTCGACGGCTGCGAGTGCGCGTACCTCTCCGCCACCGACGAGCCCTTCGACGGGGTGGACGCCGACTGTGACGGCGCGGACGGCACGCCGCCGACCTCGATCTACGTGAGCACCCTCGGCTCCGCGGCCGGGAGCGGCACCGCCGACGACCCGCTCGACAGCATCCAGGACGGCATCGATCTCGCGGCCGCGGCGGGCGTCGACTACGTGCTGGTGGCCGAGGGCACCTACGAAGAGAACGTGGCGCTCGCCGACGGGGTCACCGTCTACGGGGGCTTCGACACCGCCTTCAGCCTGCGCGACGCGGCGGCCTACGTGACCACCATCGACGGAGACGGCTCGACCGCGCTCTCGCCCGCCACCGTCGTGGCCGAAGACATCGTCACCAGCACGGTGTTCTCGGGCTTCACGGTGATCGGGAACACCCGGCCCGGCCCGGGCCAGAGCGCGGTGGGGATGTGGATCCAGGACTGCACCGACGCGCTGGAGATCCGCGACAACGTGATCGAGGCCCAGTCGGCCCGCGACGGCGTGGACGGAAGCGGTGGCGCCGCGGGCGCCGTCGGCGCGGCGGGGAGCGGCGGGGCGGCGGGGACGACCACCACCTGCGCGTCGCTCACCGTCGGCGGTGCGGGCGGCGCCAACAGCTGCGGCGGGGTCTCGACGGCGGGCGGCGACGGTGGGGACACGGTGTGCCCCGACTTCGGGGTGGACCAGGAGGCGGGGTCGGACGGACTCCCCGCCGGGGGGGCGGGCGGCAGCACCGGCTGTGACGGCATCATCTCGGCCAGCGCCTGCGGCACCTGCAACATCGACACCTGCTGGGACGAGGGCAGCGACGGCGCGGTCGGCGACGACGGCACCGACGGGGCCGGCGGCGGCGGGGCGAGCGACGCCGACGGGGTCACCGCGCTGGGCCTGTGGAGCGCGGCCAGCGGGGTCGACGGGGGCGACGGCGACTACGGAAACGGCGGCGGCGGCGGTGGCGCGGGCAGCGGGGCCGAAGTCGAGGCCACCTGCGGATCGAGCCACCTGGGCGGGACCGGCGGCGGCGGCGGCGCGGGCGGCTGCGCCGGACTCGGCGGTGCCGGCGGGGAAGGGGGCGGCGGCTCCATCGGCATCGTGCTGGTCTACAGCGCGACGGTGGCCCTGCCGGTGATCGAGGACAACGACATCAGCGCCGGCAACGGCGGTTACGGCGGCGACGGCGGCGACGGCGGTGTGGGTGGGAGCGGGGGACTCGGCGGCACCGGGGGTGCGCGGGAGACCACCGCGGCGTGGTGCGGCCAGGCCGGCGGCAACGGCGGCGAGGGCGGCGCGGGTGGCGCGGGCGGCGGTGCCGGAGGTGGCGCGGGCGGGATGGCGGTCGCGGTGGCGGCCTTCGGGGTCACCCCCGACGCGGCCTACGTCTCGGCGGGCAACACCCTCGGCTACGGTTCAGCCGGCGCCGGCGGGCGCGGCGGACTCGCCGGCAGCGCCTTCGGCGTGGACGGGACGGACGGTGTGGACGGGGTCGAGGGGGGGCAGAATTGGTAGTTCGGTCAAGGGATTGACCGGTCTCACACACGCACCTCGCGGCGGCCCTCTATGGTCTCGGGATGTTCGTCTTATCGATGCTGGTAGAGTTCGGGTGTGGTGGCTACCGCGCGATCGAGGGCGAGGACACCGACGTGGCGCCGGCCACCGAGGACGTCCCCGACGACACCATCGTCACCGACGGCGGTGACCCCGAGCTCCTGAACCTCGAAAAGCGGACCTCTTCCGAGATCTCCACGGTGTTCTCCGTGACCTGGGACACCGTCGCCGCCTCGGAGGGCTGGGTGGAGTCGGGGTTGACCACCGCCTACGGGCACCGGACCGCGACCAGCCCGGCCGCGTCGACGCACACGCTGGTGGTGGTGGGCGCCCCGGAGGACCTGGACTTTCACTGGCGGGCCGTGTCCCGTGTGGATGGGGTGGAGGTGGTGAGCGCCGACCAGGTACACCACGCGTCGGCCGGCCCGCCCGAGCTTCCGCGGATCAACCTCGACTCCGACGGGCTCGGGGCGTTCGAGTCCAGCTACCGGCTGCTCACGGTGTTCGCCGACGTGGGCGGCGTGGTGATGTACGACGACAACGGCGACGCCGTGTGGTGGCGCCTGCTCGACCTGGGCGTGGGAACGACCCAGACGCGGTTCGCGGCCGACGGATCCGGGGTCTACTACATCACCGAGGACACCACCGCCGCGACGGACATCGGGGCGGTCGCCTACGCATCCTGGGACCAGTCGGTCACCACCTCGACCCGTGCGGTCGGCGGGCACCACGACTTCGTCATCCTCGCCGACGGCCGCATCGCCTACCTCGCGGTGGACATCCGGTCGTACG
>JAYVAS010000780.1:0-3624 GCA_043750895.1 Pseudomonadota bacterium | reverse complement strand
GCCGCGTCGTCTGGCGCGAGCTCAACACCCCGGCCCTCGACCCCTCCCGCGCGTTCTACACCGCCCTCTTCGGGTGGGAGACCGGCAGCATGGACATGGACGGCACCCCGTACACCCTCTTCACCCAGGGGGAGGAGCAGGTCGCCGGGATGATGGCGCCGCCGATGGACGAGGTCCCCCCTCACTGGCTCGACTACCTCACCGTCGACGACGTGGACGCCGCGCGCGAGCGGGCTGTCGCGCTGGGCGGGGTCGCTCTCACCGAGGCGATGGACGTCCCCAACATCGGGCGGATGGCGGTGGTCCAGGACCCGGCGGGCGCGACCTTCGCGCTGTTTCGGAGCCTGACGCCGGGCGCATCCGGCGACGCGCCCCCACCGGTCGGGACCTTCTGCTGGTCGATGCTGATGTCGGCCGACCTCGCGCGCGTGACCCCCTTCTACGCGGCGATGTTCGGCTGGGAGCCGGTCGTGCAGGGGCCCATGGTGCTCTTCAACCGGAACGGTCGCACGGTGAGCAGCGGCGTCACCGCGCCCAAGGGAGTGCCGAGCCACTGGCTGGCCTACGTGGCGGTCTCGGACTGCGACACGAGCGCCGCCCGGGCCGTGGGGCTCGGCGCGGTGCAGCAGGTGGGACCGACCGACATGCCAGGCATGGGCCGCTTCGCGGTGCTCGCCGACCCGGGGGGCGCGGTGTTCGCGCTCTGGAAGGACATGGGCGCGCGCGGATGATTCGCGGATGAACCGTCGGCGTCCGCCGCTCCCGCGGCGGGCTCCAACGCGCTAAGGGAGGCGGTCGATGATTGCCGTCTCCCACCTGAGCAAGTCCTACGGCGGTTTCGTTGCCTTGGACGACGTCTCCTTCGAGGTGGCGAAGGGCGAGATCATCGGCTTCCTCGGCCCCAACGGGGCGGGGAAGACCACCACGATGCGGATCCTCACCACCTTCCTCCCCGCCACGACGGGGGACGCCACGGTGGCGGGTTTCGACGTGTTCGACGCCCCCTTCGAGGTCAAGAAGCGGGTCGGCTACCTGCCGGAGTCGCCGCCGCTCTACCCGGAGCTTAGCGTCGGGAGCTACCTGGCGTTCATCGCCGAGCTTCGTGGGTACACCGGCGCCGAACGTTACACCCGGGCGGGGCGGGTGATGGAGCGGGTGGGCCTGGCGGGCTGGGACCGGCGCATCCTCGGTTCCTTGTCCAAGGGCTACCGGCAGCGGGTGGGGCTGGCGCAGGCGCTGCTCCACGACCCGCCGGTGCTGATCCTCGACGAGCCCACCTCGGGCCTGGACCCGGGGCAGGTGATGGGCATCCGGGACCTCGTGCGCTCGTTGGCCGGGGACCACACCGTGATCCTGTCCACCCACATCCTCTCCGAGGTGGAGGCCATGTGCCCCCGCGCGGTGTTGATCGCGAAGGGCAAGCTCCGCGCCGCGGGGACCATCCCCGAGCTGCGTGCGCAGGCCTCGGGCGGCGTCTGGTACCACGTGGACATCGCCGGGATCGATGCGCCCGGTCTCGGGGCCTGGCCAGAGGTCGATCTGGTCGAGCCCCTCGGTACGGACGGGGCCTTCCAGAGCTTCCGCGTGCGCGCCGCGACCGACCCGCGCGAGGCGATCGCGGCCCGCGCCGCCGGCGCCGGCCTACGGCTCCGCGTCCTCGACCGACGGCTCCCGAGCCTCGAAGAGGCGTTCATCGATCTGGTGGGCCGCGAATGAGGTCGATCTACGTCCTGTGGAAGAAGGAGATGCAGATCTACTTCCTCTCCCCCGTCGCCTACGTCTTCTTCGCGGTCTTCCTGTTCCTCGGCGGGCTCTTCTTCTACCTGGGCGTGACCCTGACCGGCGAGGCCTCGCTGCGCGTGCTCCTGGGCAATCTCGCCGTCGCCCAGCTCTTCGTGCTGCCGATGCTCACCATGCGCCACTTCGCCGAGGAGCGTCGCCAGGGCACGCTCGAGCTGCTGCTCACCGCGCCGGTGCGCCTCGGGTCCCTGGTGATCGCGAAGTGGCTCGCATCGGTCACGATTTGCCTCCTCATGTTCGTGGGAACGGCGATCTTCCCGGCGATCCTCGCCTACTACGGGGATCCCGACTGGGGGGTGATGGCCACCAGCTACCTCGGCCTCGTGTGTGTGGCGTCGGCTTTCTGCGCCACCGGCCTCTTCGCGTCCTCCCTCACCGATGATCAAGTCGCCGCGGGCCTGATCGGCATCGTGCTCCTGCTGCCCTTCTGGCTCACCGGGCAGGCGGAGGCGCTGCTGCCGGAGGCCTGGGCCGAACGGGTGAAGCCCATCTCGGTGCTCCTCCACCTCGACTCCTTCAACCGGGGCGTCCTCGACAGCGCGGACATCTTCTACTTCGTCGCGTTCACCTTCGTGTTCCTGTTCCTGACGTGGCGCTCGCTGGAGTCGCGCGCATGGCGCTGAGCCGGAACCTCCGACGCCGTCTCGCGACGGGCTCCAACGCCACGCTGGTGACGGTGATCGTCGTCGTGACCGTGATCGTCGCGTACCTCCTCGTCGAGCGGTACCGGGTGCGCGTCGACTTCTCCGCGGACCAGGGCTCCACGCTGCTCCCGGGAACCGCGAACAAGCTGCGGCTGCTCGATCTCGAGGGCAAGCCGGTGGTGATCACCGCGTTCTCCTCGCAGTCCGGGAAGAAGGACTCCTATTTCAAGAACCGCCAGATCCAGGACCTCATCGAGGAGCTCGACTACGCCTCGCCGATGGTCACCACCCGCTTCGTGGACTTCGACAAGGAGCGGCTCACCGCCGAGTCCCTCGGGGTCACGGACTACGGTACGGTGGTGATCCAGCGCGGGGAACAACGCGTCGATCTGGCCGATCGGGACTTGTTCCGGCGCAGCGGCAAGGGCGACGATCGCCGCATCGACTTCCTCGGCGAGGCGGCCCTCACCCGGGGCTTCGCCCAGCTGATGTCCGACACCCGGCGGGTGGTCTACGCCCTGGTGGGTCACGGGGAGCTCGACCCCGAGTCGCATGATCCCGACGGCCTCGCCGACCTCGCCGCCGCGCTCGATCAGGAGCACTACGACCTCAAGCGCCTCGACCTGGTGCGGGACCGGGAAGCGGGCGGCGTTCCCGGGGTCCCGGCCGACGCCGCCGCGGTCCTCGTGCTCCGCCCTCGGGTGGCCGTGCCCCAGGTGGAGGAGGACCTGCTGCTGGCCTGGTTTGCCGGGGGCGGGTCCTTGTTGTTCGCGGTCGAGCCGGGGCTGCCGGTCCCCTCGTTGGTGGGGCGCCTCGGCGTGGCGGTGCCGGACGGCTTCGTGCTGGACAAGCTCCTCCTCTTCCCCTACCCGGACCGCCCGGTCCCTCGGTACAAGACGCACCCCATCACCCAGGACCTCTCCGCGGAGCTGCTGGTCACCGTGGTCAGCCGGGTAGCGCCCATCCAGAGCGCCGTGCCGCCGCTGGAGGGGGTGCGGTCGTCGACCTTGATGGAGACGAGCCGCGACGGCTGGATCGAACGCGGCGGGCCGATCAGCAACGGGCAGGCCGTCTACCAGCCCGAGATCGACGGGCAGGGCCCGGCGGCCATGGCGCTCGCGCTCGAGGTCGGCCCCGAGTCGGGCTTCGTCGGCAAGAAGCCGGGGCGGGTGGTGGTGAC
>JAYVAS010000779.1:0-11641 GCA_043750895.1 Pseudomonadota bacterium | reverse complement strand
CGGACACGTTAATGGCGCACCTCCGGAGACCACATGGAAGACGTAGACAGCCTGATCGGCGCGCTGCGAAAGGCAGGCATCAACGACCGCGAGCCGATCAAGGCCGCACTGTTGGCACTCGCCAGCGGGCCCAAGGGCGTCGCCGTCCGGGACTACCTGGAGATGGTCAAGCGCGGCGAGCTGCTCGAGGTGCAATGGGAGATCGAGGAGGTGGTCGAGACGGCCGCTCCCCCCAAGCCGCTGCCGCCCGCGCCGGCCCCCGAGGCGGTCGCACCCGAGCCGCCCCCGCCGGACGCGAACCGCGCCCTCACCTCGAAGGACCTGACCCTCGTCTACGACGATCCGCGCGGTCTCCTCCTCCACAAGGCCAAGGTCGGCGAGCGCTGGTTTGCGACCCAGTTCGACCCGCGCACCGGTCAACCGCAGACCTTCGAGCTGCAGGCGGCCGAGGTCACCCAGCTCAAGACGCAGCTCGCCGGGAGCCCGTACTGGGTCGTGGGCGCCGGCGGGGTCACGGCCGCGCCGCCCGGAGCGGTCCCCAAGGCGCCGGGGCCGAAGCCGCCGGGGCGGTAGCAGGTGGACCGAGCCGACTACGCCGCGCTGGCCCGAGAACGGGCCCATGCGCTCTACCTCGGCGAGCGGACCCCGCACCGGTCGTGCGGGATCGCCCTCGCCGAGACCTTCGGGTTGCCCTCGCGCGCCTATCAGGCGCTCCGTAAAGGCGGGCTCACGGGCGAGGGGAGCTGCGGAGCGGTGCAGGCCGGCATCCTCGTGCTCGGGGATCTGCTGGGCGACCCCTCGCCCACGGGCGGCGTCACCGCCGAGCTGCGGACCGCGGTCCTCCAGTACCGAACGACCATCGCCGGCAAGATCTCGGGGACAGTGGAGACGAGCTGCAACGCCCGCACCGCACCCTTCGGGGACTTCTCTGCCCGCCCCCGTCTCCTCCACTGCACCGACCTGGCCGCGCTCGTAGCCGAGACCGTGGCCGAGGTGCTCTGGGATCTCGGCCGACCCGCGCCGATTCCGTCGCCTCCATGGGATAGTGTCCCCGCCCGCTGATGCCCACCGAACTCCCCCAGCTTCCGTTGCCCGGGTCCGAGACACCCAGCACCCCCCTGGGGAAGTGGCTCGCCGTCGGCTCCAGCCACGCGGCCGGACAACACGAGACCTTCCCCTGGTACAAGGTCATCTGGCTGACGGGCGTCGATTACTTCTCCACCCTCGGCTACCAGCCGGGCATCGCGCTCCTCGCCGTGGGCGCCCTGTCGCCCCTGGCCACGGTGGCCCTGGTCCTGGTCACGCTGTTCGGGGCGCTGCCGGTTTACATCGCCGTGGCGCGGCGTTCCTACACCGGGCAGGGCTCGATCTCGATGCTCGAGCGCCTGCTGCCCGGCTGGAAGGGCAAGGTGTTCGTGCTCTGCCTGATCGGCTTCGCCGCGACGGGGTTCGTCATCACGATGACCCTGTCCGCCGCCGACGCGGCGAAACACGCTGCCGAGAACCCCTTCCTGGAGCCCTACCTGGGGGACCATACGCTCCTCCTGACGCTCGCCCTCCTCGCCCTGCTCGCGGCCCTCTTCTTACGGGGCTTCGACGAAGCGGTCGGGCTCGCCTCGTGGATCACGCTCCCCTACCTGGCGCTGAACATCGTCATCATCGGCCGATGCGGGTGGGAGATCGCCAACCACCCCGAGGTCCAGGCCAACTGGTGGTCCAACGTCACCGCCACCGGCGACATCGCCGCCATCCTCACCGTCGCCGCGCTCGCCTTCCCCCAGCTCGCCCTCGGCCTGTCGGGCTTCGAGACCGGCGTCACGGTCATGCCCCTCATCAAGGGCGAAACCAATCTGGCGCCCGGTGCCGTCCCGCATCGGAAGATCATCGGCACGCAGAAGCTCCTCACCGGCGCCGCGGTGATCATGAGCTTCTTCCTGCTGGGGTCGAGCTTCATCACCGCGCTCCTCATCCCCGAGGCCGCGTGGCGCGAAGGCGGCGACGCCTCCGGTCGCGCCCTCGCCTGGCTCGCCCACACCTACCTGGGCGAGGGCTTCGGCACCGTCTACGACGTCTCCACCATCCTGATCCTCTGGTTCGCCGGCGCGTCCGCCATGGTGGCCCTGCTGAACCTGATCCCCCAGTACCTCCCCCGCTTCGGGATGGCCCCGCACTGGGTCGCCCAGCGCCGGCCCCTGATCCTCCTGATCGTCGCCATCAACGTCGTCGTCACCATCTTCTTCGCCGCGAACGTGGAGGAACAGGCAGGCGCATACGCGACCGGCGTGCTCGCGTTGATCCTGTCGGCCGCCGTGGCCGCGATGCTCGCGTTGTTCCGCGAGGCCCGGGAGGACGGCCGCACGCCCTGGGCCGGGATGACGTTCCTCGCGATCACCCTGCTCTTCATCTACACCCTCGTCGAGAACGTGATCGAACGTCCCGACGGCCTGATCATCTCCTCGATCTTCATCGGGTCGATCCTGCTCCTCTCCGCCCTGTCGCGGTACCTGCGGGCCACCGAGTTCCGGGTGGAGAAGGTCGCCCTCGCCACCGACGAGTCCGCGGCGCTCTGGGAAGAGCTCCGGTCGATGAAAGTGCACATGGTGGCCGTCAAGGCCACGGGCGCGGTGCTGGCGCGCAAGAAGTCCCGGCTTCGCAAGTTCTACGCGGTGGAAGGGCCCATCGCCTGGATCCACGTCGAGCTGGCCGCGGATCGCAGCAGCTTCGACTCCACCGTCTACCTGCGCGTGGCACGCCTGGGCGACGACTACCGCGTCCACGTGACCAACGCGGCCGCGATCGCCAACACCATCGCGTACTTGTCCGAGCTCATCGAACCGCGGAGCATCTTCCTCGGCCTGACCCGGGAGAACCCCGTCGGCCAGGCCGTCCGGTACCTCCTGTGGGGAGAGGGTGAGACCGGGATCCTCGTCTACCAGATCCTGCTCAAGTACTGGAACTGGACGGAAGAGGACGACGAGCGCCCCAACATCTTCCTGATGAGCGACTGAGGCGGCGGAGCCCTAAATCGGGTGCCCCGCGGGCCGATCCAGAGGCCGGAGTCCCGAGCCGTGGAGCAACCCGACGCCACCCCTCCGGTCGACATCGAACCGGAGGTACGACGACTGTTCAACATCGAGGCCCGACGCCTCGGCAGCGTCCCGTTGCTTCCGCAGGCGGCGCGCGAGGTGATGGCGCTCCTCAACGACCCGACGACCAGCGTGGAGAAGATCACCCAGTGCATACGACGGGATCCGTCGCTCGCCACGAACCTCCTCCGCACCGCCAACTCCGCCACCTACCTCGGCGCCACCGCCATCACGACCATCCCGGCCGCGCTGGTCCGCCTCGGCACGACCGGCATCCATCGGTTGCTCATGAGCGCGGCGGCGGCCCGCGTGCTCAACGTCCGGACCAACCGTGAGCTCGCGGCGCGCCTGCAAGCGCGCGCGGTCGCCGTCTCCAACGGGGCCGCCCGCATCGCCAAGCACTTCGGGACCGACCCGGAGGCCGCGTTCCTGGGCGGGCTGCTTCACGACGTGGGCTGGGCCATCGCCTACGCCTCCGCCCCGAACGTGCTCCTCCGTCTGCCGCTGATCTACCGCCAGAAGCCAGAGCTGATCGACCCCTACATCGAGCGAATGCACGCCCAGCTCGGCAGCGTGGTGGCCGAGGGGTGGAAGCTGCCGACCAGCGCCGTGGACGCCATCCGCGCCCACCACAGCCCCGTGCTCCTCGCCGGCGGCCTCATCGCCCACATCGTCTACGCCGCCGGACGCGTCGCGGATCTGGGCGAGGTGTTCCCGTCCAGCGACCCCGCCCCGCCGCCGGACCAGGACTCGACCCTCCTGCGCCTCCGCATCGACGCACCCATGATGGAGCGGCTCCTCGCGGGCCTGAAGCTCGACATGGCGCAGCGGTGAGCCGAGGACCGCACGCCCGGACTCAGAACCCCATCTCTTCCGGCCGTCGGTAGTTCCACGCGCGCTGCAGGACCTTGATCTCCCACGGCCGGGCGTAGACCCCGAACCGGTAGCGGGGCGCGGCGAGCACCCGGAGCGCGCGGCGTTGCCAACGGCCCAGGTTGAGGTCGGAGGCGGTGGGATGCCGGGCGTGCAGGACGGTCTCGAAGTCCCGGACCTGCGCGATCATGGCCTCGGTGATCCACGGCGTGTGGGGGTTGCGACGGCCGGCGTAGTTCGACCACGCTGGCGAGAGCCAGTCGTCGAGCGTCTCCGGGAACCGGAACCCGCCCTTGGTGGCCTCGTCGTACATGCCGGGCAACGGCACGGGGGTGTAGAGGTAGAGGATGATCTCGGCCGACGGGTTCTCGGTCTTGATCTCCCGCACCAGCGCGAGGGTCAGATCGATGTCCCGCTGAGGATTGTGGGGATTGCCGAGTACGAAGCTGAACTCGGGCGCGATCCCATGGCGTCGCGCCACCCGGTTCAGCGCCCGGATGTCCGCGACCTGGAGCCCGCCCTTGTCCATCTGGTCGAGCGCGTCCTGGTCCCCGCTCTCGGCGCCGTAGAACACCATCTGGAGCCCCGAGCGCGCCATCGCCTCCCAGGTCGCGCCCGAGAAGCCCAACATGGTGTCCACGCGCCCCTCGCCCCACCACGCGATCCGGTGACGGGCGATCCCGTCCGCCACCTCCCGGGTGCGCTTCTCCCAGGCGAAGAAGTTGTTGTCGTGGAACTCGACGGCGTCGGCGCGGTAGCGTCCCACCAGGCGGTCCACGACCCCGATCACGTGCTCGGCCGGATCGGGGAGCCAGCGCCCGTCGAACAGGTTGACCACCGCGCAGAAGTTGCAGAAGTACGGGCAGCCGGCGCTGCTGTGGTGGCTGAAGGTACGCCGCCCGAGAAAGGTGCGCGCCGCGTACCGTTCCATGTCGATCCGGTCGTAGGGCACCGCCGCGAAGGCGGACGGGCGCTCGGCGGCACGGGTCGGGCCCTGCACCACCACGCCGTCCCGCAGCACGGCGACCCCCGTGAGCCCGCTCGGATCCCCACCCGCCTCGAGGCGGTCGAGGAGCTCCCCGGCGGTGCGTTCGCCCGGGCCCACCACCACGATGTCGACCGCGGGATCAGCGAGGCAGGCCGCGGTGTGGATCGAGGGGAAGTAGCCGCCCCACACGATGTTGAGCCCCGGGTGGCGCGCCTTGAGCCGCCGACACCAGGGGGTGGCCTGCTGAAGCTGGGGTCCGGGCATCACCGTCACGAACAGGACGGTGCCGGCGGGCGCGCACAGGGCGTCGAGGCGCGCCTCCGCGTCCGGCTCGACGTTGGCATCCACCAGCTGCCAGGGGTGCCGTTCGGGCAGCTCACGCGCCACGAACAGCAGGGAGAGCGGCATCCGTCGGTGCGCGGTCTGGGCGCGCGGATTGTACAGAACGACGTTCACCCGTTCACGATAGCTCACTCACGCGGGGCGCGGCGGTCCGTCACGCCGGAGCACCACCAGCGTGTGATCTCCCCACCGCGCCAGGGGAGGGACGCGGCTCACCAGTGGTTCCCAGCGCAAGCGCCGGCCGAGCCGCCCGCCCAGGTCGGGCGGCGCCACCAGCACGCCGAGCGCTTCTACATGGACCGGGACGAAGCCCTCGCGCACCAGATCGTGCGGTCGCAGCCAGGACACCGGCACCGCCCCCCCCTCCAGCGGCACGACGCCGCCGCGGCGACGTCGCCACGCCGCCCGCGGCCGCCCCGCCGAGAGCAGAGCGAGGGTCTCGGCGAGGCAGAACGGCCCCATCACCACCGCGACCACCACCGCTCCCGGCCGGGTCCGACGGCGGAGCCCGGCGAAGGTCGCGCCCAGGTCCACGCAGTTGAGCGCGCCGAAGTTCGAGAGGACGCCGTCGAAGACGCCTTCGAGCTCGCCTACCCGCTCGCCCGGGAGCACGTGCGCGCCAACGCCGCGTCCGCGCGCCTCGGACACCATTCCGGGGGACGCGTCCACCCCCACCACGTCGTAGCCGAGGGCGCCGAGGGTGGCGGCGTCCAGACCGGGTCCGCAGCCGAGATCGAGGATCCGCCCCGTCGGCGGAAAGAACTGGATACACCTTGCGATGACTCGCGCGCGCAGGACCGCCGCCACCGGATGGCTTCCCCACCCCGCGACGTATCCGGGAGCATGCCGGTCAAAGGCGTGTAAAGCATCGGCGTCCAAACGGGCATCCGGGTCAAATCGTTGACATGCTTCCGCCCGCCTTCTTACCATAGCCGACCCCGTCGGAGCCCAATCGAATGCCGTCCGTCCCCAGCAGCCCTCGCGCCGTCGCTCTCGCGTTTCTGACCGGGTGCGCCTTCGGCGTACCGGCGCTCCTCGCCCTCACCCCGTCGGCGGCGTATGCGCAGACCCCCGCCGTGTTCGAAGGACAGGGCCTGATCGACCTCCTTCCCCCGACCGGGCTGATCGGGGACGGCGCCACGCAGGCCGACTTCTACATCCTCGCGCTCGGCCCGGACGGCAAGCCGATCGCGGGCCTCAAGGGCAAGCCGGTGGTCAGTCAGGGCAGCGTGACCGACATCACCGACACCGGGAACGGCATCTACCGCTTCACGTGGACCCCCCCGAAGCTCGAGACCCGGACCTCGGTGTCCATCACCTGGAAGACCCGGCTCCCCAACAAGGAGCCCGTGGCCAAGAACTGGGTCGTGTCCGTGGCCCCCCAGTCCACCCACGCCGTCACCATCGGCGCCAACCCGTCTCAGCTCACGCTGAACCAGGACAAGACGGCGTCGCTCACCATCACCCTGGCCGGCGGCGACCGCGCCGCGCTGTCCACGGTCGACCTGAAGTCGAACGCCACCTCGGGCAGCATCGACAACCTCACCAACCTGGGCAACGGGCAGTTCTCGGCGTTGTTCGGCGTGCCCACGGTGGGCTACCCCCACATCGCGCTCGTCACCATGGCTGACAAGCGCGATCCGGCCCACACCTACGGCTCCATCGCCCTTCCGCTGGTCGGTCGGGCGGACTTTCCCGTCACCGCCGCCCCGAACTCCCGGGTGATGATCAAGGCGGGCGGACGCGAGTTCGGCCCGGTGCAGACCGACGCCCAGGGCCGCGCCAAGGTGCCGATCATCGTCCCGCCGGGCGGCTCCAACGCCACCCTCGTGCAGATCGCCACCGACGGCAAGATCACCGAGTCCGCGCTGGACCTGAAGATCCCCGACTCTCGGCGCATCGCGCTGTTCCCCACCAGCCAGTCGATCCCGTCGGACGCCCGGCAGCAGATCCCGATCCGCGTCCTGGTGGTCACCCCCGAGGGCAAGCCCGACGAGAACGCCCAGGTGGCCCTCACCAGCACCGCGGGCACCATCGGCGCGCCGCGTCACGAAGGCGGCGGCGTCTACGTCGCGATGTTCACGCCCCCCACGGGCAACGCGAGCACCCAGGCCACCCTCTCCGCGAAGCTCGCCAATGGCTCCTCGCTTCAGGCCGACTCGGTCGGCGTGAGCCTGATCCCTACCCGGCCCACCAAGGTGACCCTCAGCGCCGAGCCCGCCACCCTCGCCCCCGGCGCGGACGGCTTCAAGGTCTTCGCCAAGGTGCAGGGTCCCGAGAGCCTCGGTCTCGGCGCGCGGACCCTCTCCTTCTCGGCCAACGGTGCCCGGCTCAAGGAGCTGAAGGACCTCCGCAACGGCGACTACCAGGCCTCCTTCGCCACCACCGGCTCCGGTCCGGTCGAAGTGTCGGCGGTGGTGTCCACGGCCTCCACCGGGAACCCCCTCGCCCGGGTGCTCCTCATCCCCTCGCGCGAGCGGGTCGCGGCCGACGGCCTCTCCAGCACCCTGATCACCCTCGCGACGGTCGACGAGTACGGGTACCCGGTCCCGTCGATCAACGTGAACCTCCGGCTCACGACCGGCGACGGCTCTCTCCCGGCCAGCACGACCACCGGTCCCGACGGCCTGGCGCAGATCTACTACACGTCCGGCCGGAAGAACACGATGGTCGCGGCCGAGGCGAGCGCGGGCGATCTGGTCGCCAACGCCACGCTCCTCCAGGTCCCCGCCACCCTCGCGGTGCCCGACCTCCCCACCTCCGGCCCGAAGAACGTCAGCGCGCTCATCGAAGAGTGGGCCGCCTCGCTCGGCGCGCTCCGCATCGAGCGCGATGGCATGACCGGCTCGGTCACCGCGCCCATCTCCGTGCCTGCGATCGCCACCACGACCGTCACCGCGAGTGGGCCCCCGGGCGCGCCTGCGAAGTTGTCGCTGGTGTCGGACCCGGCCACCGTCTCGGCGGGCGGCACCGTCAGCCTGCGGATCAACCTCGTCGACGCCGCAGGGCGGGGCGTCGGCGGTCAGCAGCTGGACTTCCTCACCTCCGCCGGCACCGTCGGCCCGGTGAGCGAGCTCGGCGGCGGCGCCTACATGGCCACCCTGATGGTCCCGGTGGGCACCACCGGAGAGGTCAAGGTCTCCGCGGCCACCCGCGACGGCTCCGTCTCCACCTTCATGCGCGTCCCGGTCGGCGGCGCCGCGGCCAGCTGGTCCGCCCCGTCGTCGACGGTGCCGACCACGCCCACCCCGGTCGCGGTCACGCCCACCCCGGTCGCCGTCACCCCTCCGCCCACCACCACGGTCGCGCCGATGGGCACGACGGTCACGTCATCGGGCTCCACGACCACCGTCACCCGCGCCCCCTCGGACATCCCCAACGTCCGCATCCGCGCTGGTTACGTGGCGTCCGGCTACAACTACCACCAGATCCCGCTCGACTCCTCGGGCGCGGTGTTCCCGACCGAGCTCGAAGTCCCCACCTTCGCCCAGGGGTTCTCGCTGCAGGCCCGCGCCGTCGATTGGGGATCGATCGGCCCGGAGTGGCTTCAACTGGGCGCCGAGGCCGGGCTCCGTGACGTGATCTACGCGATCGACCCGTCGCCCCTGTGCGACTCGCTCGGTCGCCCCTGCAAGGACAGCGCCCCCGTCGGCGACAACGTCATCGACTTCCACCTCGCCGGCATCGGCGGCGTCACCTGGGGATCGGCGACCAAGGGCTGGATCGGGCTGCGGCTCGGCGGCGCATGGTCGGACGTCCAGGCCATCCAGGCCACCGCGACGGCGATCAACCTGCCCCAGATCGGGATCGGGTCGCTCACCGTGGGTCTCGAGGGCGGCGCCGAGACGGACGCGGGCCTCTCCATCATGGCCGACGGCAACCTGTACCTGGCCGGCGGCAGCGCGTTCTACACCGCGACCGTCGGGCTCGAAGTCGGGTACGACATCACCGACTTCCTGTTCGCCAACGTCGCCTACGACTTCTCCGCCCGGCAAGTCGACGTCCTGAACGCCGACAACAAGAAGCTCGGCGAGATCAGCGACACGCTGCACGCGGTGGGATTGAACCTCGGGACGATGTTCTAGCCTTAGGGCCCGTCCGGAGACAACCGTTGCATTCGGCCGCCGCTGCATCCCCGATCCCGGCGTCGCCTGCTACTCCGCCTTGACCCAGCTGCCGCGCCAGCCGTCGCCGTCGGGCACGAACCCACTCTCGTACCAGTCGGCGACGAGGTACTCGCCCGCGGGCAGGTCCACCTGGAGCCAGTCACGGCCCGGGCCGTGGGCCTCCACGCGCCGGACCTCGACCCGCTGGGACTGCTGATCGTAGAAGCCACCCGGGGTCGGCTTCAGCGAGTAGCCGCAGCCTTCGGCGTCCAAGGTGAAGATCCGCCAGTCGGCGGCGTGGTTGTCGAGCACCCGTAGGGTGCCGGCGGGAACCGAGAGCGCGGCCGACCCCGCCCGGTCCACACACCACTGGAAACCCTGGGCGACCGTGCCGCGCCGCACCACGGACGCGCGCGGAAGCGTCTCGAAGTGGTCTCCCATCAGCAGGTGCGGACCCGGGGCGACCGGGATCCCCACCACCGAGACGGGGGACAACGCGACCTCTCCGCGCCCGTCCACCGCCCACTCCACCTCGGCGGGGAGGTAGTCGGGGTGGGTGATTCGGACGGTGCGGGTCCCCGGCTCCACGCGCACCGTGAAGCGCCCGGACGCATCGCTGACCGCATCCAGCGCCGGCCCGGAGACTGCGCGCAACACCGCACCGGACACCGGCCCTTCCGCCGACACCACCGATCCGCTGGCCGTGGGCAGACAGCCCGCGAGCAGGACGAAGAGCAAACTCAGTCGAGGATCTGCAAGTGGTCGATCTTCCCGGCCGACACGACCAGGACCGAGGGCAGGCTCTCGAGCCGCTTGCCCTTCTCGTCGTAGCAGGACGCCATCACCACCTTGAGGCCCAAGCCCTCCATCGGAGTGCACTCGCCTTCGAGCACGACCGCGTTGGTCGGGACATGCGCCTGGGCGCCCGGGAGCGTGAACAGAGGCTGGCGAAGAAAGACGCGCGCGTGCATGAGACTCCGGTCGCCAGGGGGCGAGACAGCCTGACCTAACACGCGGGTCGCCGGAGTCGGCGGAGATCGGTTAGAAGCCGGGCCGTGGAGCTCCCATGACCCCCCTGATCCTCGCCCTCGCCCTCGTCGGTTGTCAGAACAAGGCCCTCGAAGACGAGAACGCCAAGCTCAAGCAGCGCGTCGCCGACATCGAGCGCACCAACACCCGGCTCGACAGCGAGAACAAGGCGCTCAAGCAGCAGGTGGCCGACGCCGCGGCCAAGGCCGAGGCGCAGCGCAAGGCGGCGATGTTCGCGCAGCTCGGCCTCACCGAGGGCAAGAAGCTCTTCGCGGTGGTGCAGACCTCCATGGGCGACATCCGCTGTACCCTGCGCCACGACGAGGCCCCCGAGACGGTGCTCAACTTCGTGCAGCTGGCGCGCGGAGAGAAGGAGTGGACCACGCCCTCGGGGGAGACCACGAAGAAGCCGCTCTACGACGGCACCATCTTCCACCGCGTCATCCCCGACTTCATGATCCAGGGCGGCGACCCCAAGGGCAACGGCACCGGCGGGCCCGGCTACAAGTTCGCCGACGAGGTGGGCAGCTACACCGTGTTCGACCACACCGGCATCCTCGCGATGGCCAACTCGGGCCCGGACACCAACGGCTCCCAGTTCTTCATCACCGAGGGCATGCCCACCCACCTCAACGGCAAGCACACCATCTTGGGCGACTGCGAGGACCTGGACACCGTCGCGAAGATCGCCCGCGTCGAGACCGGCGCCCAGAATCGGCCGGTCAAGGACGTGGTCATCAAGCACATCGCCGTCAGCGTGAAGTAGCCGCTCAGCCCTGGAAGCTCCGCCAGCGGTCCAACGGATCGACCAGCCGCACCGGCAGGTCGCCCTCGTGGAGGCCCGCCATCTGCCGCAGCCGATTGCAGTCGGCGCGCAGCCACTCGGCGCGGTCCCGCTGCGCCGCCTCCCACGCCGGCAGCACGTGTTCCCGGGCGAACGCGAGCCGCTGCTCGAGATCGGCCGGGTTCTTGTAGGGGAAGCGGACCACCGGCGCGGCGCTGTCGAGGCCCAGGCGGAACAGGAACAGCTCCCGCATCGTCCGGCGCTGCCAGAGGGTGAGCGTCGCGAACACCGGCTGGGCCACATCCGTCTGCTCGATGCGCGAGAGCTCGGCGACGGCATCCCGACTCGCCCGGAGGGCGCGCGGCAGGTCCGTCCGGGCCATCCGGTCCGCCTCGACGATCCACACGAAGGGACGGGCCATCCGCCCCGCGAT